>CBDUST010000222.1:0-7752 GCA_965369945.1 uncultured bacterium
ATTTGATTCCCAGGTCCAACAAAGAAGCCCATTTCCATCTCGTAATCCAGCAGACGGCACGGCCCGAAGCTCGGTTGCTCAGCATCGTCCGCTTTGGTTTGACCCATGGGCCGGCGAATTGCAGCGCCGCTCGCAACGATCGAACTGGCGCGCCCGTGATACCCAACCGGTAGGTTCTTGTAGTTTGGCAAGAGCGGATTGTCCGGGCGAAACATCGAGCCAACATTCGTCGCATGATGAATGGAAGCGTAGAAATCGGTGTAATCGCCGATCTTGGCTGGTAGTTCCATCTCGACTTGATTCATCGAAACCATCAAACGGTCGCGCAGATCCTTATCATCTCGCAGCGCCGGATTATCATCCCGCAGCAACTCGCTGATCGCAATTCGAATGGCAGTTCGACTCGCGTGGTTCTCATGCATGATTTCATTGAGACGATCCAGACAAAACTGAAGTGAAACCGCCACTGGAAGCTTGAGCACTTCAGCGTCGATCGCGCCGTAGACGTCGAGGATCGAATCGCCAATCGCGACTCCGATATGAGGTTGATCGTTCGCGGCCGTTCGCCGGAACACACCAAACGGCAAATTCTGAATCGGAAAATCGCAGCCGGACTCATTAGCGGAGTCAACCCAACTGCGAAGCGACGGGTCATGTGTTTGGTCGAGGTCTGGCATAGTATGTATGCGTCTATAGAAGGTTCAATTCGCGAAGGTCGTCGCGCGGTTCGTCGAACGAACACGACCCAAACGACACAGCGAAGTGATCGCGTGCATCTGCAATCTGAGCGATGCTGAGCGTGTGATCGTGCCACGCGACTCGATCAGCGGTGAAGTCAAACGAATCCGATGCCTCATCAATCAGCAGCTCACGCAATGTCTCTTCATCCAGCGAGGATTCGTAGGCGAGGCAACCTCCCACGAACACATTGAGAAACCCGAACATCTTTGCGGCGACTGTATCATTGTGATGACGAAGCGGATGGTGCAGCCCTGCCGTCGCCTTGAACGGAACGTGTGCCGAAGCGCAGGCGCTGATGAAACGTGCGAGGTTGGCGGGACTTGGGAACGCATCAGCCGTCACGCCGCCGGTCCTGACTTTCGCTCCGGCATCTCCGCCGGCCAGCGCCGCAATCAACCCGCGCGGGTCATGATCCACCGGCATTTCGACGAACGCGTACAACTCATCAGGGATGAGGTCGAGGGCGCTATCGATGTGTTGCGGCGCGTCGCCTCGCAATTCGATCACATCAATCATCGCCAGCCCGGCCTCGCATGAAGCGTGTTCATGATTGAATATCGTGATCCGATCAAGATCAGCAGTAAGCTGCTCGTCGCCGGCAGGTGCGGTCAAGCAGCTGATCGGCCACGGTTCGGCGCCCTCTTCATGAGGTAAGAACGATGCCGCACACAACTCAAACTCATCGAGCCGACCGACCGGGATGATCAACCTGCCCAACATCCATGCTTCATCGCATGCGAGATAGCTTGCGTAGTTGCTCAGCGTCGTCGGCATGTCAAGCTTCGCCGGCGGAAACAACCCTGCGTAGTCGATGAGTTTAGTGGTCAACGCCGTAACGCTGCCGGATGATGAACCATGAACCTGTCTCATAACAACCTTTGATTGCTCCATATCCGCGCTCACTTCTTGGCCGAGGCTTGTTCGATCTTCGCCCATGAATCGCGCAGTGTAACCGTGCGATTGAAGACAAGTTGATCGTCGCTCGAATCCGGATCGACGCAGAAATACCCCAGCCGTTCAAACTGGAATCGATCGCCCGCGCTGGCTTGGGTAAGGCTCGGCTCGACCTTGCAATCAGTCAACACTTCAAGCGAATTGGGATTCAGAAACTCGCGATAGTCTTTGCCACTCTTGTCTCCGGTTGGATTGGGCACGCTAAAGAGGCGATCATACAGTCGAACCTCGGCAGATACCGCATGCTGCGCTGAAACCCAATGCAGCGTGCCCTTTACTTTGCGGCCATCCGGAGAATTGCCGCCGCGCGTCGCCGGATCGTACGTGCAACGAAGCTCAGAAATCTCCCCAGCTTCATTCCTGATCACATCCGTACAAGTGATGAAGTACGCGTAACGCAGACGAACTTCTTTTCCGGGGGAAAGACGGAAGAACTTGCGCGGCGCATCTTCGCGGAAGTCGTCCTGCTCGATATAGATCACGCGCGAGAACGGAACTTTGCGCGTCCCAGCAGATTCATCCTCGGGGTTGTTGATCGCATCCAATTCCTCAGTCTCGTTCTCGGGATAATTCTCAATCACCACGCGAAGTGGATTGAGCACACCCATCACGCGCGGCGAGCGCTTGTTCAGATCATCTCGCAACGCGTGTTCGAGCAGCGCCGTATCGGTCAGGCTGTTGAATTTCGTCACGCCGACCTTTGCGCACAGTGTGTGAATTGCCTGAGGCGTATAGCCTCGACGTCGCAATCCGCAGAGTGTCGGCATGCGCGGGTCATCCCAACCGTTGACATGGCCTTCGTCTACAAGCTCAACCAGCTTTCGCTTGCTCATGACGACGTAGGTAAGATTGAGCCGGGCGAATTCGATCTGCTGTGGGTGGTGAATCCCCAACTGCTCAATGAACCAATCGTACAGCGGGCGATGAGCCTCGAACTCCAACGTGCAAATCGAATGAGTGATGGCTTCGATCGAATCGGACTGACCGTGGGCCCAGTCGTACATCGGATAAACACACCATGCATCACCGGTGCGCGGATGCGTGGCATGAAGGATGCGGTAGAGCACCGGATCTCGCATGTTCAGATTGGGCGAGGCCATGTCGATCTTGGCGCGCAACACGTGCGAACCATCGGGAAACTCACCAGCTTTCATTTGTGCAAATAAATTAAGGTTCTCTTTGACACCTCGATTGCGAACGGGGCTTTCTCGCCCCGGTTCGGTGAGCGTGCCTCGATACTCACGAATCTGCTCGGCTGTAAGGTCGTCTACATACGCTTTGCCGTCGTTGATGAGTTTGACCGCCCAGTCATAAAGCTGCTTGTAGTAGTCCGAAGCGTGATATTCGTGTTCGTTCCACTCAAAGCCGAGCCAACGAATGTCATCCTTGATCGCATCAATGTATCGCTGCTCTTCCTTGGTTGGATTGGTGTCATCAAAGCGCAGGTGACAGCGCCCGCCGAACTCTTGTGCGATGGCGAAATTCAGACAGATCGCCTTGGCATGGCCGATGTGTAGGTAGCCGTTTGGTTCAGGCGGGAAGCGCGTAATTACTTCGCCGGCGTTCTTGTTCGCCTTTACGTCCTGGACGACGATTTGTCGAACAAAATCAAGCGCGGGTTCAGCTTCAGCGGTGGTCATGTGTTGGACTTGTCAAGGTGTTGTTCACGGTTAGCGAGGCACCGGGAGATTCGATTCACGACTGATTCGCGCCCAAGGATAGCAAGGGTCTCAAAAATTGCCGGGCTGACGGTTGTGCCACTGACCGCGATGCGCAGGGGTTGGGCTACTTTGCCGAGCTTTCCATCTGCACGTTCCTGCGCGTAGTTGTCGATCACCTGCTCAATGGCATCTTTTGTCCAGTCGGTCAGATCAGCCAGCAAGGGCTTCATTGAGGCTAGATGGTCGTAACCGTTCGGATCGCCATTGCACAACGCCTTGCGCACGGCTTTCGTCTGTTCATACTCAATCGCATTGTCCGGCTTGATGAAGAATTCTGACGATCGCACCGTATCTTCGAGCGTCTTGGATCGACTCTGGTTGGCCGCGGCGAGCATGTCAAATTGCTCATCACTGAGTTGTTCGGTGAAGTTCGCGTGATAGACGCTCAAGTGAGCATGCCATCGGTCTCGAAATTCCGGAGGTGACATCGCCTGGATCGCATCGAGATTGAACGCGAGCAGTTTCTCACGGTCGAACTTCGCGTGCGATTTGATGATTCGATCAAGGTCGAAGTGTGTCACCAGAAATTCGCGGTCGAACTTCTCAATATCGCTTCCGGGCGACCAGCCCAAGAGCGCGATATAATTCACGAGAACGTCCGGCAGGTAACCGGATCTTCGAAAGTCATCTACATCAACCTCCGGCAGATCGATATTCAAGGCGTCTGCCAGTGCTAACGCATCATCGAACTCGAGTTGATGATCTTTACTCTGGCTCCACCATCGCCAGGTGTCATCTGAGATCGCTGGGGTTGGTGGCACTTGCAGATTCCGCTCTCTCACCGCTGAACGGAGTGCTTTGTCTTTATCGCGTTTGGACATCTTCGAGCCGTCGGGATTGAAGATGAGCGAAATGTGTGCAAACATCGGTCGGTCAAAATCGAGCGCATCCTGAAGTAACACGTGCTTGGCTGTGTTATTCAGATGCTCTTGCCCACGGATGATGTGGGTGATGTTCATCAACTCATCGTCGATGACCACCGCAAAGTGATACGTTGGATAGCCGTCGGCTTTGAGAATGACAAAATCGTCCATCTCTTGTGGATCGACCGTGACCTCACCGCGCACCACATCTTGAACGACTACCGGCTTATCATTCGGCAGCTTGAATCGAACAACGTAAGGACGCCCCTCGTCGAGATATGCTTTGATCGTCGCCTGATCGAGATTCAACGCCGCCCGATCGTAGCGATAGTTGCGCTTCCGACGCTTTGCATCGTTCCGCGCCGCTTGCAGTTCTTCTGGCGTTTCAAAAGCGCGGTACGCTTTGCCTTCATCGATGAGTTGGTCAATGTACTTGTGATAGATGCCCAATCGTTTGGAGCAGAAGTAGGGCCCCGACTCGCCGCCGCCGAGTCCATCAAACTCCGGCCCTTCATCCCAGTCGATCCCAAGCCAACGCAGATCGTGCATCATCGCTTGACAGGCGGCGTCGGACGATCGCTTCTGATCGGTGTCCTCGATTCGCAGGATGAAAGAACCGCCATGAGCTTTGGCGTAGGCCCAACAAAACAAGGCTGTTCGAGCGCCGCCGACATGAAGCGGACCCGATGGGCTAGGCGCGAATCTTGTACGCACAAGTGTCGATGCGGTCTGACTCATCAGGCCGAAAGGGTATCGTCCCGGCCGAGCAAAGTCGATGTCGGTCGTGAGCGGAATCCGCTTCTCACGCGGAGTCGGTAGAGTGTTTCGATTCCGCGCGGGACTTGCGGCGAAGTCGAACGATCGTGAGGCGCACCGGGCCGGAGAGCACATAGGCTGTGAACGTGACGGCCAATGTGATCTGCAAGAACCACACAAGCAACGCCAGGGGAACAATCAGTCGAGCGACATAGGCGAAACTGCGTTGTCCACGGACGAACCGGTTGGTGACGTGCACGTAGGGAATGTCCGAAACCATCACTAAGGCGCAGATCAACATGATGACGGGAATGCCCAGCGCGGCGCCGCGAACGAATGCTTGCGGGACGTCTTCGCCGAACGTCGTTACGAGCAAATGTTGATGTAGCGCGATAAGACCAGCCACAGCTCCGGCAGCGCCCGGCGTCGGCAGGCCACTGAATTGTTTGGTCTCAGCGCCATCTTGCACAGCGGCTTCAAGGTTATACCGAGCCAGGCGCATCGCGGCGCAGCAGACATACACCGCTGCGGCCGCCCAGATGATCTTCCCCAACACGTTGTCCGCTCCGGGTCCGATGATCAGTCCGCCGTCCGCCGTTTCGAGGCTGACCAGGCGCAGCGTTAGAAATGCCGGCGCAACGCCGAACGTGACCATGTCCGCAAGCGAATCGATCTGTGCTCCAAGATCGGATTGGACTCGGACGAGCCTTGCAATCGAACCGTCGATCGCGTCGAACAGCATCCCGACGAAGATCAGAACGGCCGCGACTTCCAGCGGAGTCCAATCCTGAATCAAGCGTGTCGCGGGATCCTTGAGGCAATAGTGCATCGCTGCGAAACCGGCGACCAGATTTCCCAACGTGCACAACGTCGGAACAACTGAAACCGGCGGTAAGTGACGCACTCGAGAACGACGACCCCGATCTTCTGTGGCAGTCGGTTCAGATGCGTCGGCGTCTTGGCGTACTTGATCACTTTGTCGTGGTCTTCGTTTGCTCATCGTCCATCTTCTGAGGTTTCCGCACCAACAGTACCAGGTGGGAACAGCTCGGGGGAGAACTTGGGTACGAAGATGAGCAGGCGGCGCTTGGGCGG
This sequence comes from uncultured bacterium, assembly GCA_965369945.1. Lineage (GTDB taxonomy): Bacteria > Planctomycetota > Phycisphaerae > Phycisphaerales > SM1A02 > JADFNO01. Next base: position 6,131 of record CBDUST010000222.1, read on the forward strand.
GTGGGCTTCGGTGCGAAGCAGAAGCTCGCCGAAGGTAGGGGGAGGCGCAGCCGTGGGACCAACTTGCTCCGGCTCGTTCGCTGGTCCAACCGGTTCGACAGTCACCGGCTTGGGTGTCGTGTCTTCCTGATTGGCCGTGCCGAACGACCAGTCGATCTCCGGCGATGCGAACAGCAGCACATACGCGAATCCCGCCTCAAGCGGCATCTCCAACGCCAAGGAATGAAAGACCTCGCCTGTGACACCGTGGTCAGTTAGGAATCGGCGAAACCGATCTCGCTGGGGGCGATCGAACTGCCCCAAGAGCTGCAACAGCAGTCTCGGCCCGTCTTCCATGGGTACGGTCCAGCTTCGCACAAGCAAGCGGAACGTCCCGCGTTCAAATCGCCGCACGCGACCGTCGACGGCCACAGCTATTCCCGCCGCCGAGATCGGATACTGCGCCAGCTCTCGCCATTGGTAAATCTGACCGTGCCAGGTTGTCGCGTCGACCGATGCTCCGCCGAGCGAATCAAGTAGTGACTGTAGATCGCTTTGGCGAACTTTGATCAATCGTAATCCGTTGCGGCGAAATGGTGTGTTGGCTTTGGTATCGGCGATTGCCGGCTGTCCGAGTTCTGCAATCGCGGCGCCGATGCGCGACCCGCGATCCATGATCACCCATTCGCGCATCTCCAATCCGTTGTCGGGGCTGAGCAATCGGCGAGCATCCGGTGCGGCGCCGAAGGCTGATGCTCCGCGGCTTGTCTGGGAAGGCCCCGAGGGCTGGGCCGCCGTTTCACAGCCGGCTAACGAGCCGACGCCGAGCAGCAGTAGCATGAACGCCGTTTCACGCACCATCTGCCTCAAACCCGTTGATGCGGTCAATCATCGATCGGACGAGTCCAAAGTGATGCCGAGTATGGTGCAGCGCCAAGCGAGGCAACTCAAGGTGGTCTTCTTCGGTGTCAAATGCGCCGCACTGCACGATTCGACCGGACTGAACCAGCACACTGTATTCCTCGTTGAGCAGCTGAACCTGATTCTCCGTCAACCGGTGCGCCAGGCGCAAGACGAGTTGCTCGTTGACATACCGGCTGGAGTGATACACCCGGTAGAACTTCAGCACATGCTCGACCGCCTCTTCGACTGACGGTGCGATGTAGTAGATTCCAGTGTCTTCGGAATTGATCATCCCGTTGGCCAGTAGGTTCTTGCGAAGGTAGGTGTCCCAGTAGTCCCAGTACTCGCTGCCGGCCGCTTCGATCAGAACGATGGGAACAATGTTGGACTTGCCCGTCTGCACCAGCGTCAACGCCTCGAATGTCTCGTCTTGCGTTCCGAATCCGCCCGGGAATATTGCGATGGCGTCAGCATGACTGAGGAACATCAATTTGCGGGTGAAGAAATATCGAAAATTGATGAGCTTGGGATCACCTTCGATGACTTCGTTCGCCGTGGTCTCAAAAGGCAGGCGTATGGACAGACCGAAGCTCGCCTCGCGGCTGGGGCCCTCGTGACCGGCTTTCATGATCCCGTCCCCGGCTCCGGTGATGGACATCCAACCGCCTCGAGCAATCGCGGCGCTGAAGTCACGGGCGGCAACGTAGTTTGGGTGATCCTCGGGCGTTCGGGCTGAGCCG
>CBDUST010000223.1:0-7739 GCA_965369945.1 uncultured bacterium
CGGCAGGCCAAAGGCCATGCCCTACGCGCCTATCAATTCAATCCCGTAGGGCAGGCCTTGGGCCTGCCGGGAATGCGTGCGGTGCGCGACGAAAGATCGGCAGGCCAAAGGCCATGCCCTACGCGCCTATCAATCCAATCCCGTAGGGCAGGCCTTGGGCCTGCCTTCTTACTCAAGCAAATCTCCCTCAACACGCCCAAGGCGCGGCGCGATCTTTGGTTCGACGCAGCCCCAATCGTGCGCGTACACCCCAAGCCGCACGAATCGATGAAACGACGACCACGGCCAATCGCACGGTCGTACAACCAGACCATGCTTCACCGGATTGTAATGAATGTATTCGACATGCGCGATGAGATCGTCCTCGTCGCGGATGCAGTGCTCCATGAAACGCGATTGCCACACACCCCGGCGACGCTCACTACTTTTGCTTTTGGTGATGTCCTGCTCCCGTCCGCTCAGGCGTAGCCAATGCCGAGTGAAATTGCCTTTGATTTCAGCCCACCGCGTCGAAAAATCGGCGTCGCCGGCTGGCAAGCTCCAAATCATGTGCAGATGATCGGGTAACAAGACAGCCGCTTCAATGGTGAACGGGCGTCGCTGCCTTGCATCGCGCAAGCATGATCTCAGGAGTTGTCGAGCGCACAGTTCGCACAGAAATCGAGCACGTCTTGCCGTCACCACGGTGAAGAAGAAGGTTCCGCCCGAAACATACGCCCGACGGTAGTTCGGCATGTGGAGATTGTACACGAGGCCTCGATAGAACGTAGGGCAGGCCTTGGGCCTGCCGGGAATGCGTGCGATGCGCGACGAAAGATCGGCAGGCCAAAGGCCTGCCCTACGCGCTACGCATTGCACACTACGGATCGGCAGGCCAAAGGCCATGCCCTACGTGCTTTGGTCGTCCGATTTCGATTGCTCAGCCAATGTACGACGAAACGCACGGGGAATACGCCAACCGCATTCGGGACATCGACCCGTTCGGTTGCCCAGCAGGCTGTACCCACACCGAGCACATTCATCCTTTGGCGTGTGCTGTCTCTTCTGGCCTCGAAAGCGCGTGCCGCATCGCACGCAAACGAAGGCCATTGGTGCGTACCAATACACTTCCATCCCGGCGAAACCGGTCAGAAGTGACCAGATTGGAAAAAGGGCCGCATTAACTACACGGCGCAACCCATTGGCTACGGTGCGGCAATAGCGAACATGCTCATTCGTCTTGCAGCTTGGACAGTTGTTTCGCCCCCAAACAACCATGCCTTACAATCCCAACCAATCCTTCTCACCGCGCATCGCGTCGATACATACTTGGATGTGTTCGGTTTGATCAACGCCGAGCTGTTCGATCCCCGTGGCGATGTCTTGGCGATTGACCGCGGCGGCGAACGCGACCGTCTTGAGTTTCTTCTTTACGGATTTTGGCGTCAGATCAGCAATTCCATTCGGCCGAACCTTGCAACACGCGCCGATGAAACCCGCCAGCTCATCAACCGCAAACAGCGACTTGGCCATCGGCGTTTCGCGCGGCGTGCCTGAATACTCCGCATGGCCGAGGATCGCGGTGATAATCTCGTCATCAACATCAGTGTTGGTGCGCAAATGCTCGACCGCAATAAACGGATGCTCCTCCTGCGTTGGGTGCTTCTCGTAATCCATATCGTGGAGCAACCCTGCCACGATCCAGCGGTCTTTCTGCTCGGGTTCGAGTTTATCGGCATAGGCCGCCATGCACGCCGCCACCGATTCCATGTGGATGCGCAGCGCTTCACTGGCAGTCCATTTATTCATCAACGCGCGAGCTTCATCGGGTGTCATGCGTATATCCTACCAGCTTCCGATCCACTGAGCAGCATCAGATGGTGCGACTGTGCAGTGGATTTCATGACGCGCTCCCGCCATTTCTCGTTACCTTATGGCAACCCACCCTCAATTGGAGTGTTTTCATGGGACAACTGCTCTTGACAAGTATCGCATCGTTGCTTCTATGTCAATCCGGGGGCGACAAGCTGCTTACCATCGCTGAGCAGAGTGACTACCACAAAACGGCGCGCTACGCCGAGGTCATTGATCTGCTCGATCGAATCGAGGCGCAATCGCAGATCATGCGCCGCGGCGAGTTGGGCGTGACCAGCGAAGGTCGATCGATCCCGTTGGCGATCCTTGCCAACCCGCCGATCCAATCAGCCGAGCAAGCCAAGGCCTCCGGCAAGGCGATCGTCTTCGCCTTTGGAAACATTCATGCTGGCGAAGTCTGCGGCAAGGAAGCGCTGCTCATGCTCACACGCGAGCTGGCGTCACAACGCAATCATCCACTGTTTAACGACCTCATCGTCGTCTTCGCGCCGATCTACAACGCAGATGGCAACGAGCGCATGGCCCCCGGCAACCGTCGTGGGCAAAACGGCCCCGACGAGATGGGTCAGCGGCCAAACGCTCAAGAACTCGACCTCAATCGCGATTACATCAAGCTGGAATCACCCGAAGCGCAGGCCCTCGTTCGCTTCTTCAGCGAATGGGATCCGCACATCACCATCGACACCCATACAACGAATGGCTCGTACCACCAATATACACTGACGTACGATTATCCCTTGAATCCATCAGGCCACCCTGCGCCGATTGAATTTGTCCGCGATCGGTTGCTGCCTGAAGTCACGAGCCGCGTGCGCGAATATCACGGCTACGAGATGTTCTTCTACGGCAACTTCAATCGTGATCGCACGACATGGACGACCTATTCAGCGCAGCCACGTTTTGGCGGGCCGTACCAGGGGTTGCGCGGGCAGATGGCGATCCTGTCCGAGGCCTATTCATACGCCAGTTTCGAGGACCGGGTGTTGTGTACGCGCGAATTCGTGCGCGAGATTCTCAATTATGCTGCCGAGAATCGTGAACAGATCGTTGCGATTCACAAACGAGCGGCGCGTGAGACAACCCAAGCAGGTGAGAATCCGCAACCGGACGATCTGGTTGGTATTCGTCATCGTGCAGCGGCCTATCCACAACCGGTGATTCTCAAAGGATGGGTCGAAGAACTCGACGAGAACGGTCGGCCGCGCCCCACGACCGAACCCAAGGATTATTTGGTCGTTCATCTGGGGCGATTTGAACCGACCCTCAGTGTTCGCCGACCGTACGCCTACATCCTCCCGCACGGCTTGGAGACGATCGTCGACAAGCTGCGTCAACATGGGATTCAAGTTAATCCCTTTGAGGGCGAAGGACTCGTCGAGGTCTACACGATCCAGAAGATTGACCGAAGAGAGCGCGCATTCCAAGGCCATCAAAACGTGTTGCTCGATGCCCGCTCTGATCTTGTGCGCGAGCGCTTCGGCGAAGGCTCGTTCCTCGTGCCCACAGCTCAGCCGTTGGGTACGCTTGCGGTGTATTTGCTGGAACCGGAATCCGAGGACGGCCTCGCCGCGTGGAACTTCTTTGACGATCACCTTTCCCCGGGCAGCGTGTTTCCCGTGCTGCGCGTACGTTCAGCTGCGGACTTGAGCAAGTGACAGCCACATTCGACTTCAGTGGTGCAAGTCTTTCACAACACCGGCGACGCGTCGATCAACAGGCATCAGCACCAGCGCTATCGCCTCAAACAAGCGTGCGGCGAGTCGCTCGAACGGTGGATAGTGTTCCCGCGTCTGCTCGTTGAGTTTGTCCAGCAACAACCCGGCCTCCTCGAGCGCTTCCGGTTCGTCTTCCGCCCAGATGTCGATCGTCTCGGGGTAGACCTCGGGGTGATACTGAAATCCATAGGTGCGCAAACCGAGCGCCCAGGACTGCACCGCACACCGCTTGGACTCGGCCAACACCCGCGCACCGAGCGGCGGCTTGATCACCTGCTGGCTGTGCCAGTGAAACTGCATCGACTTCCAAGCGAGGCCGGCATGGAGGATGTCATCTCGCCCGGCATCGGTCAGATTCACTTCATGCCAGCCCAGTTCGATACCGCCTTTCAGTGGCCCCACCTCACCGCCCAAGGCCTTGGCCAGGATTTGGTTTCCAAGACAAATGCCAACGATTGGCAGGTCAGCTTCGTGCGCCGCCTGAAGGAACTTCGTCTCCGACTCAATCCAAGAATGATCATCGTTGGCAGACTGCGGCCCACCAGTCGTTATCACGCCATCCACCTCGTCAAGATCGCTGGGGATTTCATCGTGATCGCTCACTCCGATGACACGAAGTTTGTGACCGTAGTCACGCAACGTCGCCCCGAGTCGAAGCGCGCCGGTGGTCGCACTATGTTCGAATACAATAATCGCCATAATCGAGCAGAGTACGGTGTACGATCGACCGCATCAAGCGGCGGCGGCCCCCGGCGAGGCCCGCTTCAGCGGGCCTCGTCTTATATCGTCACCCATCATGCTCGATCATGATCGTCGCATCGTGCCCGTCCAGATAGGCCTGCGTAAAACTCACTCGACTGCTGCGACCAAGCGCCCAATCGATCCATCGAACGGTGTCGAACCGGCTCGCGGGGGTCAGGTCTTTGCCTTCGTGGCGACGATGGGGCCGGTCGGAGAGGAAATTGAAGATGACGCCTTGTGCCGCCGCATCGAACGCTGCGGACACCAGTCGTCGAGCCGCGTCCTCGTCCATGGTATTGAGCGTGCCTGAAATACAAATGTAATCCGGCTCAACATCACCTAACACCGCAGGAACACCCAGCAGGTCAGCGACGCGAAACTCACACCGTTCAAGCTGACGCGCTTGAGCAGTCTCGATCATTTCCGCCATTGCGTCGATCCCGACGTATCGGGTAAACGTCACATTGCGCTCGATGAGCCGGGCCGCCAAATCGCCCGGCCCGCAGCCGGCATCGAGCACGACGCAATCGTCCAAGCTCGCCAGATCGATCATGACGTCGAATCGCAGCACCTGAGCTTCGCGACTGTTCCACAGCGTGGCCTCGAAGCCCGCCCCATACTGCTTCACCGCTTCGCGGTAGGGTTTCAGATATTTCTCGCCGTTTTTCTCATCCATGAGCGTCGCTAGTGTAGCTGGATAGCGCGTCGGCCTCCTCAACTAAGTCCACAAGCGACAGAAAGGCTCAATGCGAACCGCCGGGTGCTACGATACGAACTGAATTGCAGCCCGCCATCGGCACCTGTGACCCTGAAGGATTTTGCCATGAATCAATCTGATCAACACTTACCGTCGCCCGGATCGGCGGCCGCTGCACCGCAAGTCGTCCACGTCGTCGCCAAGCCCGGCGGTCTGTCACGAGCCCTGTTGTTTGTTCTGGGTTTGTTTATGTTCGCAGGCGTCTTCGTTGTGGGTCTGACGATCGGATTCATCATGATGTTTGGAATCTCAAATGTTCCCACCGCCATCCTCGAAGAGCTCTATCGCGACGGCGATCGCAATACCATTGCCATCGTTCCAATCGAGGGGATCATCAACTCCAGTCAGGCGGCATACGTGCGCAGCGCCGTGGACTACGCGCTTCAGCAATCCGACATCCGCGCCGTGGTGTTGCGTGTCGATTCACCGGGTGGCGGCGTCACCTCTTCCGACCAGATATGGTACGAGATCGAGCGTTTGAAGAAGGCCGGCCTTCCCATCATCGCCAGCTACGGCGGTGTCGCGGCGTCCGGCGGCTATTACGTTTCATGCGGCACAGATGAAATCGTCGCAGAGCCGACGTGTATCACAGGCAGCATTGGTGTCATCGCACAGATATTTACGTTCGAAGGTTTGATGGACAAAGTCGGCATCGAACCGGTCACCCTCGTCGCCACCGGTTCACCCGAGAAGAGCACTGCCAACGATCTGTTTCGAAGCTGGAACGACAAGGATCGGCAGAAAATCCTCACGATGCTCGACGCCGCCTACGACACGTTCAACCAGCGCGTCAAAGATGGGCGCAAGACGGCGATAGCTGATGCGTCTGCGATCGATGCACTTGCCGACGGTTCGATCTTCACCGCTCAAGCAGCGGTCACCAACGGCCTGGTCGATCGGATCGGCTACCTTGACGATGCGATCACCCGCGCCGAGACGGCAGCCGGACTGGGCGTTGGGTCTTCAACGGTCGTCTATCTGCGCCAACCCCTGTCGTTCGGCGAAAAGTTGATGGCGCACGACCAACCACGACCGGCGAGCATGCTCGACGCCGACACGATTCGATCGTTCGTCAACGACCTTAGTTCGCCGCGCGTCATGTACCTCATGCAATGATAATGCCGATTGCACTTCGAGCAGGCGATGTCCTTGTAGCAGCGGCCTTGAGCGCCGCGCTGCTCGCCAAGCCTGTCGCGGCGCAGGATTCGATTACCGCCGCCAACCTGACTGACGAGCACGTACGATTGGCCATGAACGCGATGGTCCAAGAGTTGTACGCTCGCAAAGAGCCTGTGCGATTCTGGGAACCCAATACGCTCCCCGACGACGAGAAAAAACAACCGGGCGGCTATAGCGCCCTGGTCGTGCTCGCCCTTCTGTCAGCCGGAGAGACCTTTCAGGACCCGAGATTGCGCGATGCCATCTCGTATCTTGAGAAGTTTGATATGGAAGGCACCTATGCCGTATCAATACGGGCCAGTGTTTGGGCGCTCCTGCCCCCAAAGTTCGATGAACTTCTTGCCGCCGACCTGAAATGGCTGATCGATGGGTTCAGCGAGGGCACCGCCGGTTGGACCTATGGTCAGAATCCCAACACGATCGTGCGTGACAACTCAATAACACAATTCGGTGCGCTGGCACTCTGGAGCGCTGCCAGCCGCGGACTGACCGTCGAGAACCGCTACTGGCAGATGCTCGAAGAGCGGTTCCTTGAAATGCAGGTGATCGACGGCGGATGGAATTACAGAGGCAAGCGTGCATCGACCGGGTCCATGACCGCCGCAGGTATCGCAACGCTCTTGATCACCCAGGATCAGCTCCATTCTCAAGAGTTCGTCACGATCAACCCCAATCGCCAGACGCCCTCGCAGAAGGCCATTGAGGACGGTTTGAGTTGGATGGACGACAATTTCGTCGCTGATGAGAATCCCAACCACCTGAGCTATTTCTACTATTACCTCTATGCGGTGGAGCGGGCCGGCTTGGCCAGTGGGTACAAGACCTTCGGCGGAAATGATTGGTATCGGCAAGGCGCGGCCGAGCTGCTGAGTCGCCTCTGTACATGGGACCCCACAACCAGAGTCCTGACCGTCAATCAGCAGCTTGCCGACGACGATCGCGCCCTCCTGGGGCACGCTCGTCAACTCTCGTTCGCGCTGCTATTCCTCAGTCGTGGTCGTGTGCCGGTTGCGATCAACAAACTCCAAGATGCTGAGGTTGCCTGGAACAACCGACCGCGCGATGTCGCCAATATCACCGGTTGGTTGCAAGCGAACACCGAAAGCGGCTTGAATTGGCAGATCGTGAGCACTGACGCTGAGCCGTATGAATGGCTCGATGCGCCGATGTTATACTTCGCATCGCATCAGCGCCTCAGTTGGCTCGATCAACTCCCGCAAGATACCAACGCATACATCAAACAAATGAGGCAGTTTCATCGCGCGCGTGCGGCCGGCGACGTCGTCACTTCGCCACAACCCCCCACCCGTCCAGAGATCGAACCGATCGACAAGCTTCGGACTTATCTCGACCTAGGCGGGATGCTGTTTGCGGTCAATGCCCAAGGGACACCCTCGGTTGCGCACGTCGTCCGGATTACGGCCGTTGACACACGTCTCGACAACGAGGCCCTGAGTGGCACCGTCAGCCAGTCCTCGACGCTGGCGCCCGGC
>CBDUST010000224.1:0-7715 GCA_965369945.1 uncultured bacterium
TGGCATCGGCGAGCCTACCCAGTGGATCAAGCATCTTCCACAGGCCCGCAACTCCAAACCCGGTCACCATACCCGCGATACAACCTGCATAACTCGCGCGCTTCCACAAGAGCACGAGTATGACTTGCGGTCCGAACGATGCGCCGAGGATCGCCCAACCGTAGTCGAGAACGAATTTGTAAACGTCTTTGCTCCCCCATATCACCAGCAGCACTGCACCGATTCCCAGGCCCAGAACGACAAGTCGATTGACCAACATGTGGGCCTTCTTGCGACCGCCGGCAACGAGCTGAGCGTAGACATCGTTCGCGCCGGCGCTGGCGGCGACGATGAGCTGACTGTCTGCGGTGGAGCAAATCGCCGCAAGGACAGCCGCCAAGACCACGCCGGACAATACGCCCGGCAACATGTGCTTCGCGGCCAGCACCAGGCCGGTTTGTCCTGCTCCGGGAGTACCGATTTGTGCCGCGAGTTCGCTGGTCCACACTGCGCCATCATGCGTCATGGCGCGCACGATGATGCCGATCGTCACTGCCCCCCAGATGATCATCGCAGCCCATGTGACCGCAACGAATCCGCCGATGATAGCGTCCTTGCGTCGCCGCAATGCCATGAAGCGAACGAGCACGTGCGGTTGACCGGCGAACCCGAAGTTGATCCCAAGCGCGCTGCTTCCCAAGAGAAATCCAATGAGCGCAACACCGGTTTTTTCAGGCCACAAACTGAGCATTGACGGCTCGCCCGTGGAGGCGCGCTGGGCGTCGATCGACATCAGTTGTTGCTGGATGAAATCAAACCCGCCAATATGGACGAGCAAGTAGATCGGGAAGATGACCAGCACGCCGACCATCAAAAGGCCCTGCATGAAATCAGTCCAGCAGGCCGCCCGAAAGCCGCCGATGACGGTGTACCCCAACACGATTGCCGCGCCGAGCAGGACGCCGACGTGATAGTTGATATTGCCGAAGGCCGCGTCGAACGCATCGCCTGCTGCGCTGAATTGCGCCGCGACATACAACCACATCGCGGTGAGGATCACCACGACCGATAGGAGGCGAAGCACCGGCACACGCTCGTTGAAGTGCTTGGCAAAAAAGTCCGGCAATGTCAAAGCACCGAGGCTCTTGGATCGATCTTGCATTCGCCCCGCTATGACGAACCAGTTGAAGATAAAGCCCAACAGGACGCCGGGGACAATCCAATACGCCGCCATACCTGTTTGGAACGCCATGCCCACCAAGCCAAGCGTCACCCATCCCGATTCACTGGAGGCCGACGCGGACAGCGCCGCAACCCACGGCCCGAGCTTTCGCCCCGCCAGGAAATAATCTTCATCGCTGCGCTTGGCGAAGCGGGCCGAATAGATCCCGATGGCAACGATGGCCAGTGTGTAAACGGCAAAGGAAATCGCAAAGACTGACATGGTGTCGCTCCCAAGCGAGGCGGAGGATACCACGGCTTCAGACTCGCGGCAGCTCTCACTGCGGTCTTCACTCGCGGGTATCAGAGCATCTCGCCGAGTTTATTCTTCCAATTCAGACGATGACCGCAGCGAGGCTAAGTCTCTGTTCTGAAAGAAGATAGAGGAGATCGGCGGGTGCGATGTCAGCTCGCGATCGCCTTTCTCGGAGAAGAGTCCGGTGAATTGTGGCAGAATTGATATGCTCTAGTCGGATGAGAGAATGAACTCGCGCGTTCGGCTCCGAAATGGATACGCCGCGCCCTTCAGGAGAGAGAGAAAAATGAGAAAGTCAATTTCGTGTTGCGCAATGATCGTTGCGATGATGCCGGTCGCATCCGCAATTGCCGGGCTGGATGTCGAGTTCATATTTCCCGCTCCGCCCTACCTCTCGTTAGACGATAGTCCTTTCGATCTGCTCTCAAAGGGAAGCGACTTTCTCTGGGAGGATTTTGAGGACGGACTGCTCAATTCGCTGGGGCTGTCGGGATCTGGTGGAGAGGTTCGCTTCCCCGGAAATTTCACCGACTCCGTTGACTTCGATGACGGCGTACTGGATGGGTTCGGTACCGCCGGCCACGATTACTGGACGTTCCCCCCAACTGAGGGCTCGCTCGCACGCTTCGAGTTCGATGCTGAGGTGCTCGGAGGGTTGCCCCGGGCAGTTGGGGTCGTATGGACCGATGGTAATTTCAAGGCCGTGACCGTTTTCAGGGCGTACGGCCCGGATGGTGAAATCCTAGGATCGATGGAGTTCACTTCCCTGGACGACGGTCTCTCCCAAGGCCAGACTGCGGAGGACCGGTTCATGGGCGCTATTTATGCTGGCGGCATCTCGGCAATCGAAATCAGAGCCGACCTAGGCCGGCTCGAACTTGATCACGTGCAGTATGGAAACATGATCCCGTCACCCGGCGCGTTGGCCCTGCTCAGTCTGGCCGGAGTATTTAGGCGGCGCACACGCCGATCGCGGTGACTTTTCCCAACACGCCCGGAGGGACTCGAACCCCCAACCCTCGGTTCCGAAGACCGATGCTCTATCCAATTGAGCTACGGGCGCACCGTACGACACACAGTTTAGCACTAACGGCTCGTGGTAGCTCAAGGGAGGCGTTGGTGGCGGCCGGAGCGAGTTGGCGTTAGGCTTCCCGGCTTGTTTTGGCTGGCGGCAGGGTAAACCGAAGAACCCTCACCCCAGCCCTCTCCCCAAAGGGAGAGGGAGTAGGAGTTGGCCCTCTCCCACGCCCGAAAGTGAGGGGGAGGGAGTTGAGTTGCCCCTCTGCCAGAGGGGGAGTATGGAGCGGCTACGAGTCGATTGACTTTGGGAGCACAGACGATGGGCTTGATGGACGGTAAACGCGGTCTGGTGGTGGGTATCGCCAACGATCGCAGCTATGCCTATTTCATTGCTGAATCACTCCTGAAGCACGGGGCCGAGTGTCTGTTCACGCATCTGCCCGGGGACAAGATGAAGCGGCGAGTGAGGAAGGCGATCGAGCAGTTGGGTGTCGGCGACCTTTGGTTGGAATCGATGGATGCCGGCGATGATGACGATTTGGACCGCGTGTTTGGAAAGATCGGCGACGACTTCGGTTCGATTGATTTTCTCGTTCATTCGATCGCCTTTGCCGACCGGGAGTGGCTCGCGGACGGCCGCTTCACCAAAACGCCGCGTGAGGTATTCGCCCAGGCGATTGACATCAGTGCGTACACGTACGTTGCGATGGCTTCGCGTGCAGCGCCACTCATGACTTCGGGTGGCGCGATGATAGCGATGAGTTATTACGGCTCAGAGAAGGCGGTGCCGGGCTATAACGTGATGGGCGTGGCGAAGGCGGCACTGGAGAGTTCGATGCGATATCTCGCGCAAGACCTTGGATCGAAAAACATTCGCGTGAATACGATTTCAGGCGGGCCGTTGCGCACGATGTCCGCACTAGCCGTGGGCGGGCTTGGCGATATTCTGGATTGGGTGGAAAAGAAATCGCCGTTGAATCGCAATGTCACGGGCAATGATGTCGGCGAGACGGCGGTGTATCTGCTGAGCGACTTGTCCAGCGGGGTGACGGGACAGAATATCTACGTCGATTGCGGATACAGCGCGATGGGGTTGTAATGACGGACGATTCAATTCCTCAGGGACGACGCAGCATAGTAGTCGGGTCTTGATACGTTTCTATTCAAGCAGGAGGCCCGTGATGACGCCAAGCAAAGCCGGCAAAGGCAGGAACCGACAGTGGGTGCAGACGAAAAAGGCGACGAACGAGTCGGCCCGGAACCGAACGAAGTCGGCCGAGGCTTACGAAATACAGATGTTCCTGGCCGACAGCGATCCGCCGATCTGGCGGCGGCTGGCGGTGCGAAGCGACATCACGCTGGCCAGGCTGCATGACGTGATCCAAATCGTGATGGGCTGGGAGGACTACCATCTCCATCAGTTCATCCTTGGAGACGACAAGAATCCCACCTACTACGGACGCCCCGACCCGGGACTTGGTATGGATTGGGGGCCGCAAACGCTCAGTGACGCCAAGGTCCAGCTGCGCGACGTTGTTCAGCGACGCGGCTTTCGGTTCTTCTACGAGTACGACTTCGGCGACAGTTGGATTCACGGGCTGGAGATCGTGGAGGTGAAGCCGCTCGAGAAAGGTGCGCGGTATCCGGCGTGTTTGGCCGGCGAACGGGCCGGACCGCCCGAGGACTGTGGCGGTGTTTGGGGATACGACAATCTCCTCCAGGCGATCGCTGATCCCAAGCACGAGGACCATGACGACCTGCTCGAATGGCTCGGCGGCGAGTTTGATCCGGAGGCGTTCGATCTCGACAAAGTCAATACCGCACTGAAGAAGTGGACCCGGTAGGTTCCGGCAAGGGCGTTTGCGTCTCGTCCCTTCCAGCCGCGGATGGATATCCGCGGATACCCTGGCCGTCAGCGACGACAAAGGCCGGATGAAACGAGGTAATTGATGTCTCCGACCGTGTTGCGAGAAGGACCGTACCGGTTCTATTTCTACAGTCACGAACCGAACGAACCGCCGCACGTTCACGTGGACCGCGATGATCAATCAGCCAAGTTGTGGTTGGAGGGGGTGACGCTGGCCTACAATCTTGGGTTCAGCGACAAGGAGCTTGGCAAGATCGAATCGATCGTACGAGAACATCAGCAGGAAATTTTGGAGGCTTGGCGTGAATACTTCGGCCCCCAATCCGGGTGAGCGCGTGAAGGCGGTGCGATTCACCAACGAAAAGCTCACCGTCGATCTGGAGGACGGGCGGACGATCACCGTGCCATTGGCTTGGTATCCACGTCTCTTGCGCGCGACGCCAGCGCAGCGGGCCAACTGGCAGATAGCAGGGGGTGGCTTCGGCATCCATTGGCCGGATGTCGAGGAAGATCTCAGCACCCAAGGCTTGCTTCGCGGCGCTCGGGCGCCGGAAGCTTCATCCGATGCGGCTGCATAGAGCATCGGGACGCTGCGCGTCACCCGCTAAGCGGGTTGAAGCGACCGTTTTCGTAGGGTCCGCTGTGCGGACCGTTTTCGGTGAGATGTGACGTTCCATGGTCCGCACAGCGGATCCTACGCAGATTGAATGAGCCGATCGTCGAAGAGCCAGGGGCCGGAATGTTGCAGGTCGGCGGGGGGGGTGAGGTGATCGCGCACGGTGGTGACGAGCTGGGAGAGGCCGGTTTGTTGAAGTGCGCTAATGGAGATAGGACCCTCACCCCCTGCCCCTCTCCCGGGGGGGGAGGGGAGTAAGTCAATCTTGTTGAGGACGCGCAGGTCGGGATCACGGGGCAGAGTCGGCCAGTTGTGTTCGTGATCGTTCAACGCGACAAGCAGATCAGCGCGTTCAATCAGTGAGCGGGCGAGATCGATTGCTTTGCGCTCGATTGCGTCATCAGTTGCGCGCAATCCGGGGGTGTCGTGCCAATCAACGACGAGCCCGGCAAGTTCGATTCTGCCTGAGGTGTAATCCCTCGTTGTGCCGGGCAGATCAGCGGTGATCGACATTGATCGGCCGAGCAAGACGTTGCTGAGCGTACTTTTTCCAACATTGGGTGCGCCGGCCACGACAACGAGGGGCGGGTCGATGAGCCGATTGAGACGGCGCGAACGTGCGATATCTTCTGTTGACAATGAGGTTTGACCCACCCCCCGGCTCCCTCCCTGAGAGGGAGAGGGGGTAAGATTGCGCCATCGACGCGGTTGATCAAGCAGAAGATCAATGGCCAAAGGACTAGCAGCGCGAGCGACCGCAGCGAGCATCAATGCCTCGAAGTGGTCCGCGGCCTCGGGATACACCTCGACGAGCGTTGCCTGGGACGCGCTGCCCAGATCAACCCCTAGTTCACCAAGTCGTTGAGTGAGGCGTTGTACGACGCGCGGTCCGCCGTGCGGCATCAGCTGCGCGATGTCGTTCGTCAGTCGAACCGCAATACCCTCATCGATGTCGTTGAAGCGTGTGAAGCGAGCACGGCCAATCTGCCAATCGTCGGCACCGGTTAGCGCATGGAGGATGGGTTCGACGTAACCGACAAGCTGAAGGATTGCGATCGCCCCAGGTCGATTCGGCGTGGTAAGCAGGAGGCGACACTCGGGCCGGTTGGTCCGTTGGGCGGTGTTAGGATCGGACATCCGTGTCGTCGACTTCGCTTGCAGTCAGTGCGTGCTTCGCTGCGACCGCAATTCCCAACAGCGTCAGCTCCGGTACGATGTTTTCGACCAGCTCCTCGGTTTCGAATAGGACCTGCGCGTCCCCGCCGGTAGCAATGATCTGAGGAAATGCGGTGTAGAACTCTGCGTATTGCTCGATGAGCCGTTGGGTCATTCCTCGGATGCCGTGAAAAACGCCCTTGAGCATCGCCTGGCTCGTCGATCGGCCGAACGGCTCGGCATCATCGGGTGCGGTAAACGACAGCTCCGGTAGACCGGCTGCGTGGTCGTGCAATGCTTGCAGTTGCGTCGTTGCGCCTGGCGCGATCGCCCCGCCATGGAATGTTCCTTCGCCGTCTACAAAATCGATCGTGATGGCAGATCCAGCATCAATGATGACGCACGCCTGTTGGAGCCGATCGTAGGCAGCCGCTGCGTTGAGGAGTCGATCGACCCCCGTCAACGTCTCCGGATCGAGTTGCACGCTGACTGGTACCGGAAGATCCTTGCCGATTCGGTAGATTCCAATGGACAGTTGATCCTCGATCATCGCTGTCAGCGGATCGGCCACCACGTCGTTCACCGAGGCCAGGAGAATCGCTGCCTTGGGATGGTCAGCGATCGTGGGCCACCATTGGACCACCTGCTGAGCGGTGGCGGCGGTTTCCCCTTGGTCGAAGTGCTCGGTCGAACCAAGTTGCCCATCAACAAACGAGCCGATCTGGACTCGACTGTTGCCAACATTCACTGCGATGATGCTCGGAGCGTCCATGGTCTGAGCAGTGTAGGGCTAGGGGGTGCTTCACGGCTACCGCGCGCCCCGTCTGCACCGTTGGTCGCCCAGACTCGCGGCCGAACGCTCCTGGCGCTCAATCAGGTCGCTCCAGCGGGTATCGGGTCGGGAGATCAAGCCAAGGGGCAGCGGGTGAGTGCATAAGTGATGTATATTACAAGCGAAAACTGCATTATTTTGCGATAGTTTTGCTTGCAGTGGGCCTGAATAGGGACGAAGATGCATTTCCCGCACTGAATCTGCCGGTTGCCTGCCTGGCGAGTGGGGAGGGCGATCGCCTCTCCGCACTCTCCCGGTGGGTTGGCCTGCTGAAGTAGTGATCTGGCTTGGGCGAGGCTGGTGTGGTGAGCGCCGATCGAGCTCAGGAGCGTCGATCTGATACGCCTCGAGTGGTGATCGCCGATCAAACGGGGCCAGTCGACTGTGGCGGGCCATTTTCGGGGCACCCCACTGGAGTAGATCGCATGGCACAATCCAGTCAGCAAGTTCGTCGTCGCTACCTCCCAGTCATCGGGCCGAGGCTCAAGAGGCTGTTGGCGGTCGTTTTCGCGCTGTTTGCGCTGTTGATCGTCAACTCGGCGTACCTCCTTTCAGTCACGATCGCAGGCGTCCAGTACCAAAACTGGTTCTACCTGAACATGTTCCTGGTGCACCTGGCACTGGGGCTGCTGATCGTCGTGCCTGTAGTCGTCTTCGGATCGATCCACATTCGCAACGCCTGGACACGACCGAACCGGCGCGCGATCCGTGCGGGTCTAGCGCTCTTCGCAACGGCGAATATCGTCCTCGTCACCGGCTTGGTGCTGAT
>CBDUST010000225.1:0-7680 GCA_965369945.1 uncultured bacterium
GTACGGACACGCAATCGCTCAACGCCGACACGGTCAGGACGTTTGCCGGCAATCCAGCGGATCATGTAGAGCCGGGTACTGGCGAAGTGAGGACCCGATACGAAGTTCGTATAGTGAGCTTGATATTCATATTCCCATGGTTGGATTGCGTTGACCATGTCTTCTGGACGGCATCCAACTAGCAACTCGATCAACCGATCACAAGATTCTTCACCGGGCGCCAAATTGGCGCCCGGTTGTTTTATGCGATCTCCGATGATGAGCGGTTGTCAATATGGTCACCTCGAACTTACCATCGCCATCTTCGGCGTAGTAGACGTAAGAAGATAAACTCGGAGGGACGGGAAGCAGCCGGGGGGGGTGGATCATCATCCACCACGCCAGAGGAAATATTCACCAACCCAACAAACAACGAGCGGGCTGCGATCTCAATCTGTCCGCACCCATACGCTCGATGACCTCATTCGGCCAGTCAAGCAGTGGCAGGCTCGGGAGGAGTCTCGTGATCTGTCGCGAGTGACGATCCGCGGGCTCTTGAGCAAAGTCCACCGAGACCTCCCCCGGGGCGCATGGCTGGGCGGGTTTCCACCTCACGGCTATGACCTCCGGTACCACACAGAGGACGACCGGTTTCGGTTTGTCGTTCGCTACTTGCGCGACGGCACCAAGCTGCTACTCGACGAAGTCGGCGCCGAGATTGAACGGCGCCCGCGTCGTGAACCACACATTGTCTCTAAGCGCGATCGATGCTTCCTCACGCCGAGCGAAGAAGTGCGGGTGCAGACCATCCAACGGATATTCTCGCTCTTCGTGAAGAGCCGCTGGGCTCCCGCCTTAATCGCTCGTCGCTTGAATGACGATAGTGTCCCCACGAGCCGAGGGCCCGAATGGTCTGCTTGCTGTAGCGGACTGTGGCGAGCCGCCACCATCGAGAACATCCTCCGGAACCCAGCATACGTCGGCGATCTTGCCTGGAATCGGCGCACGCTCGCGAAGTTCTTCCGGATTGCGGATGGCGGTCCGTCCGTACGGGTCGATGCTGATCTTCGGAGGACGACGCCGAATCCGGAGAAGGACTGGATCGTCGTGCAAGACAGTCATCAGCCGCTGATCGATCGTGACGCGTGGTTGCTCGCCCAAGCAGGGCTCGCTGACGGAGCCATGCATTGGAAGGTCGTTAGTCCTGGTGGTGGCCGATGAGCAGATACTCGAACCGATCGCACTCGCTGGCAAGGACATCGACGTTGATTGCCAACCCATTGGCGTCGAAATGAGCGCAAACTGACTGCAGCATGTCCACATCGCGCCGACCACCACGCAGGACGTTGACCTTCCGTCAGGCTGAGTTTTGGAACCGAACGACCGCGGCAAACATTGCGCCGAGGAGAACTACAATCCGTCCGCAACCGTTATAATGCAGGGAGTGTGTCATCGTCACATTCCTTCTTTTGCTAGCCGCTTTCGCCTCCAGCTACCTATCGCCTGTGAGGAAAGTAGAGGCAATCTTGAAGGAGCCACGAATGATGCTTGACTCAATGCCTGGAACGATGGGCGCGGGAATATTCGCGTTGTTGGTCGTTGCCTCCGTCTGCCATGAGACAGTGCTTTTGGCTGCTCCTCCCGAAGGAGGCTGGGGATGGTCCCAGGATCCGGCCCCTCTCGTTTGGAATTCGACTTACACCAAGAGCCCGCCGCGCATCGACGGGGATCTGGACGAGGTGTGGAACACCGCTGTGCCTCTCACGGTCATGGTGAGAGAAGCCATGGGCGGAGACCATCCGAAACTCGTAACACTTCGTGCCCTCCACACGGACGATGCCTTGTACGTATTCGCCCAGTGGCCTGATGACACCAAGAGCGATATGCGCGATCCCTATGTGTGGGATACGGATGCACAACGCTACGAGCGTCCTTCAAGACCGGATGATCAGTTTGCTCTCGAGTTCCCGATAGAAGGCGACTTCGCCATCAGCATGCTCACGGTAACCCGGGAGTTCAAGGCCGATGTCTGGCATTGGAAGGCTGGTCGAGGTAACCGCGTGGGGTGGGTGGACGACAAGACCCATGTCATCAGCCAAAGTCCCGTGCCCAATGCCAAGGAACATCAGCTGCACGGAGGGCGGTCGGTCTACATTGCCAGAGTGCAGGATGAGGGGACGGGGGCGTACAAGGTCACAGCCGCGCCACCTTCCAGGCAGCAAGACGTCGTGGATTCGTTCGAGCAGATGGAGCCGACCGGTAGCCTTGCGGATGTGCGCGGGAAGGGAGTGCATGATGGCAAAACCTGGAGCCTGGAAATGTGTCGCAGGTTCGACACCGGTCATCCCGATGATGCGATCATCGATCCATCACAGGACAATCCTTGCGCCATTGCGGTGCTTGATGATGAGCTGTACGAAGAGCACTCAGTCTCAACGTTGATCACGTTGCGTTTCGGTGGAAAACTGACTTCAAAGGAGAGTGCTTCCAAGTGGCATTTCGACTCTGATAGAGACCTTCCGTCAAGCTGGAAAGCCGAGGGCACGAATCAGCGCGGCCCGGTTGCGACGTGGGCTATCAAGGCGGACGCAAGCGCACCGTCGAAGCCCAACGTCCTCGCCCTCACCGATACGAAGGACGGTTGGCCTGGCACGTTCAATCTGTTCTGGACGGACCGCGTGAAGTTCACCGACGGCGTGATCGAAGTGAAGGTGAAGGCTGGCACCGGCCGCGAAGACCAGGGTGGCGGCCCCATCTGGCGAGTCCAGGACAATGACAACTATTACATCGCGCGCTGGAATCCGCTGGAAGATAACTTCCGCGTCTACTTAGTTACGAACGGCAGTCGAAAGACGCTCGACAGCGCCACCGTCAAGGCCGATCCGGCGCGGTGGCACACCATCCGCATTGAGCACAAGGCAGATGAGATCCGATGCTATTTCGACGGTGAGGAATTGTTGAAGGCCCACGATCAGACGTTCCCCGGAGCGGGCGGCGTTGGCGTGTGGACGAAGGCCGACGCCGTCACACAGTTCGATGACCTGCGTGTGCGGTCTCTCGATCAGGGCCGGTGATGCGAATCAGGGGCGTTTCACCCCGGCACCTGGTGTGGTCATCACTGGCGGTTTGAAACGTGTCGGTTGGCATCCTCAGCATTTCGAAGGCTCCGACCAGTACGGGCTTCGTAGAACGGCTTATGCCGAAGAAACATCTCGCGAGTGATGAAATCGTCGATGCGGTCTGAAGGCTCAAGAGTACTGGCGTTTGCGAGGAAGACGACGCCGGGTGTCACATCAGCAAAGAGAACGCTCGCCTGGAACTGAAAGCCCGACCGGAGGTTCTCGAACGGCGAACCAACAACATCAAAACTAACAGGAGAATCCTCTCGTCCCGACATCACCTCCTCCCAACAGGCCGGAAAGATGTGCCGTAGTTGAGAGTGGTACAGGAGAATCTGGTAGACACGATCACCGTGTCGTTGATGGAGCATGTAGCCCATCCGACGCTTCTCTGTGACGGCCTTCCCGTGAACGATCCGTCCTGGCCAGCCGTAACGAAGGTAGGCGTGGTTGGCCCCGATCAGCACAACGCCCCGTTCGCCTCTTGCAAGAATCTCTCTCTCCACCGTTGCCGCCATTAATTCGTCTCGCTTGGCCACCCGTGTCATGTCGTCCACCAAACGTAGAAGCCGCAGCTTCTCCCAGATCGGTGTGTTCTTCAGTCCGTCGTCTCCCAAACCCATCAACGCCCATGACGGCATTTCGAACTTCACATCCAAACCGACAACACGCATTCGTTTCTGGCCGCTTGGGAGAGTCTGATTCAGTCGCCAAACTGTTCGGAGTATCTCCCAATACTCCTTGTATCCGTAGAGTCGCCAGTTCTCGCTTCGTGCTATTTGCAGAGCAAGATCCTCGTCGAATTCGGGGGTCGTTACGAGTCGGTCCAACGCTCTGTTGTTGAAGGATGGGCACGCTTCCAGCGCGATACACGTAACTCCTGCCTTTTGGTAAAGGTCTGGGATGATCCCATTCACCAAGTCCAGGAAGGGTTTCACGCCGTGTAACCCCTCGCCGATGATAGTCAAATCGTGCTTCGAGGCAGATTCAACGATATATGCCGAGGGCAGCTGACCTTTCTCGTCGAGCCACTGAACGAGAGTGCGGTAGCCGTCCTCGGTGAGCGAGGAAGAATCGACAACGATTGCGGGGTCCCGGCTTTCATAAGGAGACTTTACCTCCCGTTGCACACCCATGCCTCGCGACAAGAAACTAGCAGATCCGATCCCGTAGATCTGCACTCCGATCAGGTACGCTCCGATCCCAAAGCCGACGCCAGAGGCGATACGTCTGCGTGTCCGAAGAACGGGTAGCCGGATCACTTGCGTACTTGCAACGTAGTCGTGCCATCCTCTCTTGGACTTCGAGAGTCCAGCCCAGAGAAACCCAAGCAGGAACGGGACCCCGGACAGCAGCTTCCCAAGAGTCTCACGGAGCAGCGTCCTACCAAAAGAGAGGGACGCGTGATGATTCGAAACGACCCTCAGTCCGCAGGCAAGTTTCCCGAATGTTTGACCTCTGAATGCCGTCAGTCCGACGAAATAGGCGACCGCCACCAACAAGAGACAGAGTTCACGGGGGACGTATGTATTCAGACTCCCAGCAACAACGACAAGTAGTGTCACGCCACCCCAAACGACCGCCAGATCGAGACAGCAGGCGGCAGATCGGATCCAGAACCCAGATCTCTTCCTGTTCTGGTCTAGGTTGTCACTTCCCATAGTTCATCTGCGGATCGGAACTCCAAGTCGACATCTCCAATTTGACCTGTGCCCGGCTCCACCGCCAAGCCGTTTCGTTCCAGCATAACGCCGGTCTCGCGGTCGAGGTACTGACCGGTGCCGGTGTGCAGCTGGAGCACCTTCCCCATCGCGTCGAGGAACGAGCTGGCAGAGGAGTTGATCATCGTGTGAACAGGATACCGCAGTGGACGCCGCAGACATTGCACATGGCGTCGAGGGTTTCGCAGGCGGCGGTGTTGGACATAGGATCGGGACTCCTCAAACCTACTGACCAGGCGAGGGCTCGCTACCTCGCCAGCGATAAGCTCTCCTGACTCCGGCTGATTCAGCTTCAGCGACAGATCGCAGATACCGCTCGCGCCGCCCGTGGCCTCTCGGCGACATATTGCCCCTTCTCGGACCGCTACTTGTCGGCGATTGAAGCAACCCGCATCGTGCCAACATTTGCAATGGTATGATGAGCATGTCTAGAATCTACCGCACTAAAAGTCGTGAAGAACCCGTCGCGGCGATTGTTGGGTGGTGGCAGATATCGACGACTTGCTGGACACGACCTAGCTGGGGTTCCTTTGGGCAAAAACCAAAAGCCCGCCAGTTGAGTTGACGGGCTTTGTGATCGCTGGAAGGAGCAGCAGCGCCTACACGATTATCGCTGAAGCAGTTTGCCCTGATCGACCAGCGTTTGCTTGTCCACCACGAGTTTGCCGTTGGTTAGATGAGCAAACAGGTCGAACGGAACATCGTTGTCACCCCCGGCCCAAGTATTGTTGCCGATGCCGATCGAGATCGTCCCCGCGGCCATCCACGTGACCATGCGACTGGCTTTCGGTACCTGCACGTTGGGATTGATTCCAATGTCGATCGCGGCAAAAACATCTCGTCCTTCAGGGGCCGCCTGATGACGCTCCCGCAGCGCAGTGATATCGCTTTGGGCGGTCATCGAGGTCAGTTTGCCTTCACGGAACATCAGCTTCAGGCCGTCGATCCGCTTGCCTTCGAAGAAGAACGTATCAGCGACAAAGGTGCCGCGCGCGGTCTTCGGCACGGGTGTAACGTACACCTCACCGGCCGGCAGCCAGACTTGGCACGCCGGACCACCGGCATATCGATCGTCAGAAGAAATCACGCCGTCGCTAACGAACACTGGGCGTTGAGCAATTTCTACCGTCAGGTCGGTGCCGTTGGGCGCAGTGATCCGAACGGTTCGTCCAGAGGCGAGGGTATTCTTCACTCGCGCCCCGGTTGACTGAAGTCGATCGTAATCGGTGTTCACGCCGCTCCAGAAAATCCTTGACAGCTCGTTCTTGGTGATACCAAACTGTCTGGCGCGAGCTGTCGTCGGATACAGACCGTTGCCCAGATGCACTTGCAGTACACCTCGCTGGAGCATCTTTTCGTAGACCGGCTCGAAGCTCTTGGTTTGATTAGTCAAGCGCTCGGCCGGCACATCTGCTAAGAGATCGAGTCGCTCGGTGAAGTCCACCGAGATCACCGCATCAACGGTTTCAGCCAGTGTCAGCGCGAAGCTTGGTTCCTGGGTGTCGAATTTGGTGGGCACTTCCGTGAACAGATTGCGCGTGAGTCGATCACTGCCGATCGTGATCAACGGATGCGCACCGAGCTTGCGCACCTCGACGGCAATGTCCTCCAGCATCTGCTGGTCACGTGTGCCGCCATTGATCCACACTGATTCGCCAAAACGAATGTTTGCGCATTGATTGACAAGGGTGTCGGCAACCTTGGCCGTGTTTGTAGTTGTGGGTTGCTGCGCGACCAGTCCGCCGGCAACCCCCACGACCAAGACGCCAAGTCCTAATCCAAGGATTTGTCCTTTCGTAACCATAGTTAGGTCTCCTCTTGTTAATGTTGACTAGATGTAGTTTCCTTCTGCCCTCCTACTCTGAGTGGCGCACTGCTCCTTCCGGGTACCGTGCTTGTCCATTGTACCAAAGGATTGCCAGATTCCCCAGACTGCCCAATCAGGTGGATGGCTTTCGCCCGAGGGATCGGCCTAGAAGCCCCCGGCACGCCTCCATCGGCTGCCTGGACCTGTGCAACGCAGGATCGATTCTTTGCCCAGATTTGTGCCGGACCGGTGGAGGCACAGATGGCCGGAGGTCGGTTGACGGGTCCTCCCGTGGAATGAGGCGTGTTTCTTATACAGAGGTCATGCTCCCGCCGGGGCTAGCGCTCGGGCAGAACGTGGATCGACGAACAGTCATATGGTCGGGCATCATCACCCGTCGACCGGTGAGCTGTATGACAGCCGATCCCCATCTGATCAGCGCGGCTCCGATGCCATCCTTTGAGTAATGTAAAGGGATCTCAAACGTCGTTGGTCGAGGCCGGCCGCTGAACTCCATGTGGCCGATTCATCGCGCTAGACTATCGGAAGCTCGGTGACGCTGGCCGTGCGCCGGGTATCGGAGATGCGAACCTACGAACTGGCGTCTTCAAATGACGATCGGAAGCCTATCAGTGGCGACGGCGACTGGAGCTCTATCCGTTCCGATCGTTTCGTTGTTGACCGCGTGCGGGCAGGCTGACGAACCGGCGCGCCCAGAGAGCCGATTAACAGTCGCGCACAACCTTGCTCAGTCCCCTCCCGACTCCGCGAGGCAAGGCGGCGATGATGAGCAGGCCGCTGAAGCCGACGAGGCGGATGATGTCGCAAAGGCAATCGACGAGTGGAAGCCGCCGCAGCCACCGGGTGCAACGGAGCGTGTTGAGGATCGGCAACGAATGGTCCAGCGTCAGATCGCCGACCCACCGGCTGGGAGAATACTGGTCAAGAACGAGTCTGTGCTCGAGGCGATGCGGGCCGTACCTCGTCACGCGTTTGTCCCAGCAGACCTGCGCAGCCGCGCTTTCATCGACTCACCTCTGCCGATCGGTTATGG
>CBDUST010000226.1:0-7652 GCA_965369945.1 uncultured bacterium
GATGAAGAGGATGAGGAATCCTCAAAGTTCGACATCCAAGACGCAACCACCGTATATCGCTTCTTTCACAACGGCGGACCAAACACGCCGGGGATGATCCGACCGCGTTACTTAGCCGACAGCCATCGACTGGCGTTCATCACCGAACTTAGTGGCTTCCGCCATCTGCACGTACTCGACCCGACATACGAGCAGCTTGATCAACTGACGCGCGGGCGATTTGAAGTCTACCCCATCGATATCTCTGAGGATCACCAAAGATTGTTCGCGCACGCAACAAAGGGTGACCCAACGCAGCAACACATCTTCACGATCGACCTCGAGACCGGCAACATGACGCAGCTTTCCAAAGGTGAGGGTTTCTTTAGCAGCGCTGCAGTCAGCAACGACGGTCAACACACGTTGGCAAGCTTCGCGGATTTCGGATCGTTGCGCGAGCTGGTTGCGATCGACATCGATGATGATGAACCGATTGCGCTTACCGATTCACATCCCGAGAAAACGCATAAGCTTACCGAGCCGATGCCGGAGTACTTCACGTACAAGAATCGGCACGGCCACGAAATCCACGGCCACATGTTCAAGCCCGACGACTGGACACCAAACGACAAACGCCCATTGATGATCTACGTTTACGGCGGCCCGTTGGGTACGCGCAAGATGGTGTCGCGCGGGAGTTTTTCCTCGGCCGGCTATTTCTTCGCCTACTACATGGCCAAGAAGCACGGATTCGTCACCTGCACGATCGATCCGCGCGGTGTGTCCGGCTACGGCGGGTTGTTTGAAAAATCCAACTTCGACAAAGCTGGTAAACCGCAAGTCGAAGACCTTGTGGATGGCGTCAAATGGTTTATTGAAAACCAGGGCGTGGACGAGAAGAAAGTTTCGATGCACGGCTGGAGCTTCGGCGGATTCCAGACGCAGATGTGTCTATACACCGAGCCGGATGTGTTTGCTTGTGGTATCGCAGGCGCAGGTCCGACCGAATGGGCCAACTACAACTCGTGGTACACGACGGGAACGATTGGTGAGAAAGAGAACCTCGACAGCAAGAGCACCGAGAACGAGTTGTATTCACTGTTGCCGCTGGCGAAGAATCTCAAGGCGAAATTGCTGCTTATCCACGGCATGGAAGATTCCAACGTGCTGTATCAAGACACTGTGCGCGTCTATCGCGAACTGCTCAAGGCCGGCAAGGAAACACTGGTCGAGCTATTCCTCGATCCAACCGGCGGGCACGGCTTAGGCGGTGATGTCAAGACACTGAACCGTTACCGCAAATACGAAGAGTTTCTGGTGCGGTGTCTAGGAGAAGGTGAGCCAGCGGAGGAAGAAGAAGATTCGGAAAGTGAGGATGAAGTCGGGGATGAGTGACTTGCCGCTCACTGCATAGCGATTTAGCCCCGGGCCCTGCCCGGGGGCAGACTCTGAAGCCCTCTCCCCCTGGGAGAGGGTTGGGTGAGGGTCTTTGTAACGTATAGTCATTGCAGATCACCCTCACCCCCAGCCCCTCTCCCAAAGGGAGAGGGGAGTGAGACGCCCGGCAGAGCCGGGGGCTAACGGATGGAATATCCTTCCTTGCCGTGAAGCGCCGCCTTACCAAGCTCGTTGTCTTCCTCCTCCTCGGCGCGATCGTTAACGTCGCCGTGGCATGGGGGTGCGCGATGTGGTCGCCGACCACACACGAGGCTCGGGTTGCGGATTCATTCTACCGGGATCTGATGGGGTTCGGCTACACGCTGCGCCGCGCCGTGGTTCAACGCCAATATCGGGAGATTGTGGGGGAAACAGAGAACGGCCAGCTCATCGTGGAAGGGAACTACAGTCCCCTTCGGACTACGCTCGTTCCAGACACGGTTAGGGCGGGATGGCCCATGCGGAGTTGTCTTGGAAACGCGGACCGGTTGAACGAAACACGCCGGTGGGCTACCAGGGTCATCTACCCGTCACTCATCGTGCCTGAGCGGTGGCGACTGCTCAGCGCTCGGCCGCGCTTGCCACGGCAACCAATCTGGCCCGGCTTCGCGATCAACACCATCTTCTACGCTGCGATTCTGTGGTTGCCTTTCGCGCCACTCCTGTTACGACGATATGTGCGCGTTAGGCGCGGTCAATGCATCGAATGTGGCTATGACCTGCGCGGCGGGGACCATGGGGTTTGCCCGGAGTGTGAGGCAAGCACCATCTAGCCCTGGGATCTGCCTGGGGCAGACTCTGAAGCCCTCTCCCCCTGGGAGAGGGTTGGGTGAGGGTCTTCGTAACGTAGAATCAGTGCATATCACCCTCACCCCCAACCCCTCTCCCGGAAGGAGAGGGGAGTAAGATCCCCGGCACGGCCGAGGGCTAACGGATCGAATATCCTATGTCGCCGTGAATCGTCGTCTGTTCAACTTCGGTGTGGTTGCATCGCTTCTTGTGCTCGTAGTCGGAGCCGTAGTGGTCACCGTTCTTCGACAGAAAGCTGACGACGATTCCCCGCCGAGAGAAGTCACGCCCAACATCAGCGTTCCGCTGCCCATTGACCTCGCGCTACTCGCAGAAGCGCTGCGCCCCATTGTTCGCGATGCTGCTGCGCGGTGTGAGGTGAATCTTGACGATCCCGAGCCGTTCGCCGAGCTTGGTCGAATCTATCATGGCAACGGCGAGTCGATCCTTGCGAAACGTTCCTACGAGATCGCACTTTGGCTGGGCGCCGACGATGCACAGACCCCCTACTACCTGGGACTTCTCTTACAAGACCTTGGCCAGACCGATCAATCTATCGAGCGATTCCGCAGCTCGATTGCGATCGACGCGACGTATGCTCCGAACCACTACAACCTCGGGCTCGCCCTTCTTGACGCAGCTCGCACAGATGAAGCGCTGACCGCTTTCAATCAAGCTGTCGCGCTCGATCCTAACGATGCGCTGTTTCATACGGGGCTCGCCATGGCGCTGCGTCAAGCGGGGCGTCTTGATGAAGCTGCAACTTCCCTGCGCACGGCGCTGGGCATCAATCCACAACTTGCCTCGGCCCACCAATTGTTGGGGCTCTCGCTTCAGGCGATGGACGAGACCGAAGCGGCGCAGCAGCATTTGGATCAGGTACGCCGATATTCGACGCAAGTCGTAAGTGATCCCTGGCTCGGCCAGGTGCAGCAATATGCGGCGTCGCTTCACGTCGTGCTCCGTCAAGCGCAGGCGTATCTGGCTGCGGGTCGCGTTCAAAGCGCTGTAACGCTGCTGACCAAGGCGGTTGGCGATTATCCCGAAAGAGCGGCTGTGCATCGACTTCTTGGGCGGGCCTATCAACAGGCGGGTCAATCACAGCAAGCGGTCGATGCTTACCTGCGAGCTGCTCGACTGGAACCGCACGATGCCGAAACACACGCGCAGTTGGCGATGATTCTTCTGAACCATAACAACCTGGCCGAGGCGGATCGCGAGATGCAACGTGCGCTCCAGGCCGATCCACTGAACGCTGGGGCGCTGGTCATCAAAGGCGCGTTGACGTTGCGGCGCGGTCAGCCGATCGAAGCGATCGAGATTCTAGAGTCGGTGATCCAGCGGCGCAGTGATCTGGTTGCAGCCCATATTTGTTTGGGTCAGGCCAGAGAGAGCCTGGGACAGTTCGACCGAGCGGCCGGTGCTTTCCAACGAGCGGCAGCGTTGCAGCCGAGTCTCGAACTTGCCCACCGAAGGCTCGGCGTCATCTATCGACAACTCGGGCGTTTTGCAGATTCCAAGCATGAACTCGAAACAGCGCTTCAACTTGATCCAACGATCCAAGAGACCCGACAGGAACTGGAATCGCTGCGAATTGAATGGGAAGCAGCGGACGATCAATGATGAACTCGCGCTTCGGACGAATCTCTTTGGGTGTCTTGGGCTGCACGAGTTGCGGATTGGTTTTTCTATCTTGTGAGGAACAACAAGCCTCACCGTCGCCGTCAGGTTCATTGAACTCAGTTGCGCCGGCACCCGCGATTTTCACCGACGTCTCGGCGAGCGGTGGTTTATCGTTCGTCCATGAATCTGGCGCCGCTGGCGAATTCCTCTTGCCTGAAATCATGGGCGGCGGCGCGGGATTCCTCGATTACGATGGCGACGGCCTACTTGATATCTATCTCGTGCAAGGCGGGCATATGAGCGCGCCGGATGATCAACTGACGAATCGCCTTTACCACAACAACGGCGATGGCACGTTCACTGATGTCACAACGCTCGCCAAAGTAGGTGACGCCGGCTACGGCATGGGCTGCGCGGCGGGCGATTACGACAACGATGGCGATATCGATTTATACATCACCAACCTCGGGGCGAATGTGCTCTACCAAAATAACGGTGATGGCACGTTTACCGATGCGACCGATCTGCTCGGCGTCGATGCTCCAAGCTGGTCAACTAGCGCTGCCTTCGTCGATTACGATGCGGACGGCGACCTTGATCTGTTCGTCGCAAATTACGTGAATTGGATTCAAGCGCCTGCGTTCACCGAACGGCTGTGCTTTGCGATCAGCGGTGCACGCGATTACTGCTCCCCGCAAGCCTACGCAGCGCCATCGTCTGATCGGTTGTATCGAAACCGGCTGGAAACCGGCGAGGCGCGATTTGAAGACGTCAGCGACACGGCGGGTATTCGCGCCAAACCTGGAACGGGACTCGGCGTCGTCTGCACTGATCTCAACGGCGACGGTTCCGTTGATATTTACGTCGCCAACGATCAGATGCCGAGCTTCGCGTGGATCAACGACGGGCAGGGGCATTTCAGTGAACAGGCGATTGCATTGGGCATCGCGGTGGATCAGATCGGCAAGTCACAGGCGGGCATGGGCGTCGCCTCAGCGGATATTGATGATGATGGCGACTTCGACTTGTGGAAAGTGCATCTGAACCGCGAGTCACACATCTTGTACCTCAACGAGGGGCACTTCTTCGATGATGTGACGATGCGTTGGGGTCTGGCGGCGCCGACACGCCGTTACACGGGATTTGGAACGGCGCTGTTTGATTACGACCTGGACGGCCTACTTGATGTATTTGTCGCAAACGGCCGCGTGCAGTACGTGACCGGTTCGAATGCAGTTGATGATGTTTACGCTGAACCGAATCAGTTGCTGCGGCAGGTAAAGCCGGGACGATTCGAAGTTGTCACCGACGTCGCTGGACCGGCGATGCAGCGTGTCTGGAACTCACGCGGGGCGGCATTCGGCGACTACGATAACGATGGCGACGTCGACATCTTGATCGTCAATCGCGATAGACCTGCACAACTCCTGCGCAATGACGCGAAGCGGCAAGGCGGATTCCTCGTGATTCGTTTGATCGATCGCAATGGGCGTGATGCCTACGGCACACGTGTGACGTGCATCATCGGCCAGACGGTTCGATCGTTTGAGGTGCGCGCCGCTTATAGCTACTGCGCGACGAATGATCCGCGAATTCATGTAGGGCTGGGAGCGGCGACGACGGTTGATCGAGTCGAAGTCCGCTGGCCTGATGGTTCGACTGATTCGTTCGGGCCGTTCCACGCGAACGCGATCGTCGAGATTCAGCAGGTCTCGCCGGGATGAGCGGCGTTGCCTCACCAGCTCACGGCCAGGCTACAACCACCTCTGCTTCGTTATTCAGTATCTCGATCCGACCGCCGGTGCGGTTACCATCATCGCCTTCCAGCAGCAAACCGTAGCCTTGTTCGTGGAGGATTCTCATGACCGCATGGCTGGCGTCGTCACTCGCGAGTGTGAACAGCACGGTCCCTTCGGGTTTACGGGGGTCTTTTCCGTTGAAGGTCGCCACTGAGCCGGCGCCGAATTCATCGGTTGTCAGGAACGCTGCGGAATAGCCCTGGTCGTTGAAGATCCACACACCGCCGTTGTTGACGGCATGGCCCATCTTCGCTGCGACACGACCGTTGTCGCCGATGACTTCAAAGCTGTGAGCACGAACGACCTGCGGCACAGCCTCTCGCTGCGTCACCAAGAAGATCACCGCCCCCGCCCCGATCATCAGCAGCACGATACTCACCCATCGCATACGGCGGACCTGGATTTCAAGATGTCTCAGGCGATCTTCAGTAGTCATATTTCGCTCCTTTGACCGATCAATGGAATCGTCAAATTAGGCCTCCGTCGTGAATCTGAAGTCCTATTCGAGGCAGGAGACGTCGATCGCCAGATGGATAAGATACGGATCGCCAGCCCCGATAGCTCAGCTGGATAGAGCGGCGGTCTTCTAAACCGCAGGTCGCAGGTTCGAGTCCTGCTCGGGGTGTTTGGCATCACGTTCTCCCGTTTAGCCCAGGCGGCCACGCCGGTCTTTCTCTTCCGGGCTTGGAGTTAGGAGTACCCTCAAGATGCACAATCCAGCCCATTTTTTTTCTCTGGCGACTGCGATCATCATTCCGATCGGCGTGAGACAGATTGATGCTCAACCGATCACCGACCAACCCCAACGGCCCAACATCGTTTTCATCTTCGCGGACGATCATGCTTATCAAGCGATCGGCGCCTATGGCTCAATCATCAACGAGACGCCGAACATCGATCGACTCGCGGCCGAAGGAATGCTCTTTGAAAACTGTTTCGTGACGAATTCGATTTGTGGACCCAGTCGGGCTGTGATCCTCACTGGAAAGTACAGCCACATCAATGGATATCACCGCAACGGTCTGACGTTCGACGGCTCACAGCAGACGTTCCCCAAATTGTTGCAACAAGCCGGCTATCAGACAGCGATCATCGGGAAGTGGCATCTTAGAAGTGATCCCACCGGTTTTGATTATTGGGACATCCTCATTGGCCAGGGCCCCTACTACAACCCGCCGATGATTGACAACGGCACGCGCAAGGTGCGCGATGGTTACACCACTGATGTGATCACAAACCTTGCGCTGGATTGGTTGGAGACCAAGCGCGATACGACGAAGCCGTTCATGCTGATGTTCCAACACAAAGCGCCGCACCGTAGTTGGCAGCCGAGCCCGAACCATCTTTCGATGTTTGACGATGTGACGATCGGAGAGCCCCCAACGCTGTTTGATGATTACGCCACACGCGGCACTCCGGCCAAGACGCAAGACATGACGATCGCCAAGACGCTCACCAATTACGATCTGAAGTTTCGCCCGCCGGGGAATCTAACTGAAGAGCAACTGCGCACGTGGCACGCGGCCTACGATCCGAAAAATGAGGCGTTTCGTGAGGCCCAATTGAACGGTGCGGATCTCGTCCGCTGGAAGTATCAGCGCTATATAAAGGACTATCTGCGTTGCGTCGCATCGTTGGATGACAACATCGGACGGGTGCTGGATTACCTCGATGAATCGGGTCTTGCATCGAACACGATCGTCATTTACTCATCAGACCAGGGGTTTTATCTGGGCGAGCACGGCTGGTTTGATAAGCGGTGGATGTATGAGCCGTCGCTACGCATGCCGTTGATCGTGCGCTGGCCGGGTGTAACCGACCCGGGCACAAGAACCGACGCCATTGTTTCCAACTTGGACTTCGCCGAGACGTTCCTTGATTTTGCGGGTATGGATCAGCCCAGCGACATGCAGGGGCGCAGTCTCACGCCACTCCTGCACGGCGAAACGCCCGACGATTGGCGGGCGAGTTTCTACTACCACTATTACGAATTCCCCGCGGTCCACAGTGTGCGGCGACACTACG
>CBDUST010000227.1:0-7625 GCA_965369945.1 uncultured bacterium
GACAGTGCGTTACAGTCCATCCATCCGGACAGGTTATGTCAAAGTCCCCGAGTTTTGGTAGCGCTGAGGCATCGCTACTCTTCAAACTTACTGACTCGTTCATCGAGTGCGCTTAGTCTTTTCGTAATCTGCGTCTCGATTCGTAGCTGCTCCCGGCGTAGCCATTCGGCGTTGTCTTGGAGGGGTCGAACAATGACGGAGACCCGGTCATCAATCTGCGCAGGCGTGAGAACGCTACGTCCCAGCCAAAAGATACCAAGGCCAATAGGCAACAAGAAGCGCCAAGAAGATCGAAAGTGGTCAAAGCTATCCCCCCTGCTATTGGTTCCTGACACTGGAATTCTTTCCGGGGAATCCTCGATACACACGGACAATCCGTTCATACTACCGCAGTGACGCGCCATTGAGCAACAACCGTGATTTCATCCTCCTCGGCCAGTATGCCATTGTTGCGGCTCTGAAACCATACCTGATAGCTACCGCCATCCTTCCCCGGAACAGTGATCGGACCGGCCCCTGCCACCACGTTTCCGTCCGTGAACTCCTCGATCCCCACGTTCCCGTAACCGATCATCAAATCTGGGATCTGGTCGTCGTACATGTATTGGTTGGCAAGAATTGGAGAGCTAGTCGGGCTCGGCTTCAGAGATGTGCCTACCTGGATGGTGAACCCGGTTTCATGCAGCGAGGCGAACGGGTCACCTGTCCAGACAAGGCGGATCCGTCGATTGAGATAGATCAAGGACATTTTGGTTCCTTCTTCTTGATCATTCTTGTGAACTCAGAAAGTCCCCGTATGCCTCGCTGCAAGCTTCACAGCCACAGCCTCCCTTGCATGCAGACGGGCAATCAGGATCACAGGTGCAAGGCGTGTTGTTGCCGTTCACATTATACAGCCCGTCCGGATCGTAGCGATCCTTACCAGTTTCAGTGGGCGTAGTCATTTCACCTAATCCACCACGGCCGAGTGTAGGGTCGGGGCCTAACGTACGGCTGGGCGTAACGCCGATACCCGTACGGCTTGTACTGCCGCTGCTGGGTGGACCGGCGCGGGTAGCTGTAGTACCCGCCCCAAACGTAAGGATTGCGGTAGACTTGAGCGTGTGAAACCGAGCAAGAGCCACACACTAGAGCAAATACCAAAACAAGCGTTCTCATTTTCATCTTTACACCATTCAGAAAGTCCAAGACCAGTCCGCCCTTCCTAAGCAAGTCCCGGTCATGAACATGCTTAAGGACGTCCAGTAAATTGCTCTTTGCCCGTTGCAGCCCTTCCTCGCAAACCAGTTGCTTCAACTCGTCCTCGTACTTCTCTAGCTCGGGAATCATGATTTCTTTTCCGTGTTGCGAAACTCGCAACCAAGTTAGGGTCACGAGTGGCCGGTCGCCATGCTGTACTGAGCGCGTGCAGAAAAACGGGCCTGGCGATTGGCCATTACCCGCCTGCCGAAGAACCAACCCCGTCCACTACACCCAGCCCGCATGGCCGGCGCAGCGTGCTGAACCATACCACGGCAACCCGCTGGAGCTACGGACGCTGTTGGCGCTACCGCGGGAGTGCCCCAGTCTGCGTTCAATGATACGGCTTTCACCATCGGCGACTTTGTTGGCGGCTCCCAATTGCCAAACGTCCAGCCGTCCGCCAAGGCGCTCGCGCTGAATACAACCGTGAACGCTACAGCCATCGCCACCGTTACAAACTTCGTCATGTCTTTTGCTCCTTGTGAATGTTTATCTTGTCCTCGGGATTGCTTCCAAGTCTGCCTGAAGCCCTCTCAGCAATTTAAGTGGGTGGGTGCAATACCCGCAATCGCATTCCTCGTGGCTACAAGGTTGACCGCAAATAGCGGCTTCAATCTCCCCGAGGCTTTCCAACACATGGCGGACATCATGCTTTGGTATGCACGGTTCCCCGCTATAGATTTTCTTGATCAGCTCCTTTGCGATTCTGCTGTTTTGATTCATAGGTGGCGGAGGTGGTGGAACCGGTGTCCCATGACTAGGTTTTCGCTCTGGTGGATATTGGGGTAATTTAACACCCATTAGAACTCCCACCTGCTGTCAGGTTTGCTGCTGGTCACCATGAACTTCTGCCCCGCATATTCGGCCGTCCAGAAGTGAATCACCTCCGGTTCCTCGTCAGGTGGCGTCGGTGGTTCGGTGGGCTCACCGTATCGCTTCAGCGCCTCGCGGATGTCACCAGGGCCAGGATAAGACGAGAACGGCGCGTTGCCGATCGACGGGAATAGGATGTCCCTCCGGTCGTTTGAATGTTGATGGCCCAGCGCATGGCCTAATTCATGGGCGATGATCTTCGCCAAGAAGTCAACAGTGTAACTGATCGTCGTGTCGTAGCGCTGTTGCAATGAATCGTCGCATTCGTTCCGCGCAAGTTCGGACCAAGCCAGCGTGGGCCCCGGCAACGGCCCGTCCGTGGCCCAGATCTTGCCGCCAGCGATATCATTAACGAGCCGCAATTCAATACCACAGATATCATTCCAGAACTTGATACCGAGCGCCCAGGCCGGCGCGGCGATAGTCAAAGGAATCGAATCGAAGTTGTAAGCCACCGGCACAACCATGCACGATCGCGGCCACTGGGCGTTCTCGGCCCCCGCGAAGTCCCGCACACCACAGCGGCGCTCAGACAGAAGCGACGACGTAGCAGGCCCTACGATGCCGTCCGGCTTCAACCCGTACCACGACTGATAGCCACCCAAGTCAGCATGGCCAAGGGCGCGGACGTAATCGTCAATGGCCTGGGGTGAGGTTTCTAGCTGCGGGACAATCATGCCGTCGCCTCAAATGCACTTGCCGGGAGCCCGTCAATGAATTCCAAAATCCATGGTAGCAGCACTTCAAGGAAGAACTTGAGCCAGTCGCCGATCGCCGCGTTGCTGCTCCGGCTTGCGCCGAGCCCGATATCGATCACCCCCTGGCCAGCGTCTTCGGCACTGGAGAAGTTGACCGCATTCAATGCCGCGTCTGTCTTCGTCTTCCAACTGAGCCAGAATGCCTTGGAATTGCCAGTTGCCGCATTGAACGTCAGCTGCAAGGACGCCTTGACCGCTTCTTTGGGGATCGTGCCATTCTGTACTAGCTTACCGATTTCATTATAAGATGCGCCCACCTTGGCGGCGGTTTCATTGCGGTTTGGTTCGTTTACCTTCATGGCTTCCGTTTGACTCAGTGCCACGAGCCCCCATTTATCCTCGGTTGGTGGTTTATCGGGAATGTCTGGCGAGTCGGGCGCACCCATGAACTGGTGGCCCGTAACCCCAACAGCCGGCGTGAGGCTCGTCTTCCCGCTGGCGTCCGACTTCAGCAAGTGATACCCGTCGGGTGCGATCACCCACACGTCAGCATTCAGCATGCTGGCCATCGCTAGCCAGCAAATCGTCGTCCTCAGTCGTGCCATCGTTCTCCCCTAAAGTTGGTTCCTGTACTTCTCCGCAATCTGCGCGGCTCGTCCACGCTGTTCAACGCTCCACGTCAACCATTTGCCACCTGCCGTATCTAGGAACTCGGCCTCCAACGTTGTGACACTAATCTTCTCGCTTGCGTCAATCGCCACTAAGACGTCGCGGATGTCCTTATCAGTGAGTGGCCGTAGAGTCATCAATCCAATCCCTCAATCACAGCCGCGTCAAATACACGCTGGCTCAACGAACGCTCCGAAGTCCAGAACGTCATACGGTATTTCATACGCTCCCACCAAGGCCCTATCTTCGTGGCCAGTAGTTCATCGGCCCGATCGTTCCCCGCCGGCGTCCGGCACACTGGACGATCAACGTGTCTTACGATCACCTCGCCGTCGACATAGACGTTCACCGAAGCACCCTCAGTCACGATTAACACCCGAGGCTTGAGCGCAAATAAGGATTCATCCCAAACTCGCGGTTCGGCTTCCACCCAAGACGACTCGACATCCGAAACACATTGATCTCTAACCCGACGCCCCGCTGGCGTCCGCAGCCACGCAGACAACGCCATCGGTGTTTGGAATCTAAGCATCGAACAGCTCCTTTTGCGGCCCCAATCTCTTTAAGGCCCGGTCAACCTGGCGTTCGTAATACTTCGCGTCATCCAGGACTGCTTGGCTTCGACGTCCCGCCGGCGATCTCAGCCACGCATTCAAATGCTTCGGACGCGTCTTGAAGAACTCTTTTTGCTTCGTTCGCATTTTGAGTACAAGCTTCACGAATTCAACCTGGCGCTCTTCAGTGGTTAGCATAGTCACTCCGGTGTAAAGAGTTCCCTTTGTTCGGCTTGCAAACACCCCATAGTCAGGTAACGACTCAAGATCACGCGACGTATGCGCTGGTGAGTCGTCCAACGGCCCGAAACATTCACGGGCTGAATCGCAAGGAACTTTTCCGGCGACAGCCAGCCCAGATATTGACTGAATTGCTTCACGAGGTGCACGCGGAACACCACGATCGGCTTGGTGAAGCGTATCTGCGTTTCAATCTCCGGCGCCGGGCTTGTCCACGAATCGGAAACCGCAAACTCAACCTTCGTACCACCACCCGTGATCGCTTTCCAATGGTACGCGGCCACAATTGTCTTCTGCTCGTTCGGGTTGCGGGGCGCCCAGCCCTTGGCCTCGCAGTGCTTCTTGCCGGGCCATCGTGACGTCAGCGTGGCGTCTCCCTTCCATTCGTAGATCATGTGCATCTCGTCGAACTCGGATTCTAACTCGCACATGCGGTGGTTTTCGGGGATGTACATCAATCTTCACGTTTGGCAAAGTCGCTAAAGGCCTTCCTTGAACCATAGAATTCGTTCTCGACGAAGTGCGGCCAGTCGTGCCGAACCTCTGAAGTCCCGAGCTGGCCGTCACACAACACCAGCAGCTGAAATCGCACGATATCGTTCCGGCTGTCAACCTTTCTACCGAAGTCCGGCGCCACATTGTGCTTGCAGACTGCCGCCAGATTGCGGGCGTAGCCGTTCAGGACGAACCGTTCGTAGACGAGCCGCTGCCCTACCGACAAACCAGTCCACAGGCACGTTTCGCGGCTTAGTTCGCATGCCAGCATGTCCCCCGCGTTGTCGAATACCAAGTCAATGTCCGATGGCGTAATGCCCCGCGGCAAGCTCCAGCTTGAGTTGTCCAGCATCTTGCCCAACGCATAGGCTTCCTGGCTGTGTATTGTGCCGGCCTTCATGGCTTCACCCACATCCCGCCAAAGCCCGAGAAGCTATCAACGAACGCAGCCGGACGATGGCCGAAGTACAAGCACACTTGCCCCTGCAACGGCGCGCCTGGATTGCCGTCAGCGTCTAGAAACTTGATCCGCTTTAAGACAACACACATCGCCGATGCCGACTCGGCCGCGCCACCAAACCACTCGGTGTCGGTTGCGTTGTTCGTTAAACTAATGGCTTCATCAACGTGCCTCGCGTCAAACGACTCACGCAGCTTGGCCATGAAGCGATCGACGAGCCCAGACTCATACGGGGGATTCAGCCACACCCGGCCAGACCAGTCTTGCTCCAAGCCGTCCTCGTCCTTGTCGTACCAAACGCGAGCCCCGACCGTCTCCTGGGCCTTGGCGCTCGAGGCGGGGTCTAGGTCGATTTCTCCCAGCACCTCCTTCACGGCCGCGATGTACTCGGCGGGCGTATACCATTCATGTTCCCCGGCATTATGCGACACGTGACACCCCCCCGCCGTCGTGAACAATGACGGCAGTTGATATTTAGGCTCATTTCGAAGCGAATCAAGCCATTCGGTAAACTCTTTTTCAGAAATTTGTGCCATTTTCTGGCATCGTGCGGACTCGTCTTTGTGGATACCTAGACCACCTAATGTTAACGGTGGAACGTTCGACTGTTTTTTTTTCGGGCGATTAGCACTAACCAGCCCCGGAAGCTCGAGGCCGAGCAGCCTCCAATTCTCCATCATCGCGCACGCGATTGTATAGGCTTTTCCGTAATCCTCCTTCGCGGCTCGCAGATACTGACACGCTGCCTTTGCCTTCCGGGACCACGGCGCCCGCTCTTCCACCGGCAGCTGCCGCACAATCTCACGAATCTGCTCCGTCTGCATAAGGAGCAGGTTTTCGCTGGCCGGGACGAGTCCAGTGCTGGCCATGGTTCAAGCCCCTCGCTCACGTGCTATCTGAATCCAAGCATCCCTTACCGCAAGGTTTATTCCGTAGACCATGGCTTCGTGCGGCCATGCAGTTCCCAAGTGGCAGTTCAGCCATTCCATGCTTTCCTTCTGCTTGGAATCGACGTCGCCAGTGAGCGCTTGGTAAAGCTTATCAGCGGTGCAGTCTTCCTCTTCCAAACCTACCGCGTCGACGTAGCTGCCGATTCGTTCGACTTGCACCCATGGAATAATGCCCTGCTCGAGTAGCCTAGTGCCAGTGGCGTACCCCGCGTCGAAGCGTTCGCCTTGAAACGCCTTACGTTCTTCGGAATATTTTTGGCGAGCGCGATCAGATAATGGCTCTCGTTGCTTCTTCAAAACGCTACCTCTTCTGGACTGAGGCAATCGTCGCAATACAGCACGCCGTCTATCAGCGTCCCGTGCGTCTCGTTACCGCAAAGATCGCAAGCCCTCATCGCTCACCCCGAAAAAGACCCCCGCAGTTAGTAGCCAAGGTTTAGGCATGAATCGCCAGAAACGTTGCTGCGGGGGCCGGTATGTGTTAGCGGGTTCCTTGACTACTGCCCGACAATCTACACGCTTCCGGCATATGTCGTCAAGCATCGATCCAAATCATTTGCCAAGTCTCGGTAGAGGTTTCCCGTCTTCGTCCCAGTGTCCGGCTAATACCCCTTCGGCCATTACACTGTCGTAGATATCCGAGCCGTACATCTCACGCAACGTGCGTTCAAGCTGCTTTTCAACCTTATACCTAATGACGGCTTTAATCGTTGGCTCCAACAATCGGCCGGAAACAACGAATATCGACGCCATCAAGCACAAGAACATAAGCACCGAAGGCCCATGATGGTTAAGACGATCGGCTCTACACATCGCTACGACACAAACCACGATCATCCCCACCCAGAACACGTAGAACATCATTGCTTCTCTCCCTCTGTTTTGAATGCACTGATTCACCGGGGTCCGCCCGGCGACTCAACCCGGCCCGGTGAACCGCCCGCCACAAGCGGACTTGTGCATTCATCCTGATCACCGTGTGCCTCCAGCCACTTCACGCATGCGACCCATTTATCTGCCTCGGATTGGTAGTATTCTTGCGCGCCTTCCCACCCTATGTGCTTTGCTTGTCGCAGCTTCAGATCGCGGCTCGCACCGCAGAACGCGAGTAGGTATTCGCGCGCGTCACCTTCGAATGGTATGTCGCTAGTTCTGTCGTAGATTGCCGGCATTGTCAGTCAGTCCGCGGCTCTTTCAAAAATGCATCGGTGCTCTGAATGAATTGGCGAACGACGTGCTGCTGTGTGGAGTTCAGCTCGTGCCATGGAAAATCCTCTCCCATAGCCACCGCCAATCCCCCTATGAATCCGGTTTGCACGCATGATGCTGGTTTTGACTTCTGCTTCGACATATTCCACCTTCCTGTCGGGCTGCCAACCGGCTGTTGGACGAAGGTGTTTTCCAACAGCCGGCCAGCCTCAAGAGTCGGCAGCACCGATAAGCA
>CBDUST010000228.1:0-7609 GCA_965369945.1 uncultured bacterium
CCCTGTTGGCTGCACCAAGAAAAAAGTCGCGCCGCAAGACGACAGACCAGGCTCGCAAGCCCAGGACGTCATCGCAATCACCCAAGACGAAGGCGCGAAGGTCCAAGGCCACAGCTGAGACACTCGCAAGCCAACAGCGCGAGATTTCCGTCAGTGAGTTCTTCGCGAAGAACCGTCACTTGCTCGGATTTGATAACCCGCGCAAGGCGCTACTCACGACGATCAAGGAAGCGGTGGACAATGCGATGGACGCCTGCGAAGAAGGCGGGATCCTGCCCGACATCCTTGTAAAAGTACTCCAGCTCGGTGAAACGAGGTTCAAGGTAACGGTGCGCGACAACGGTCCGGGGATCGTCAAGAAACAGATCGAGCATATCTTCGGGAAGTTGCTGTACGGCTCGAAGTTCCACCGTCTGAAGATGAGCCGAGGTCAGCAAGGCATCGGCATTAGCGCCGCGGGAATGTACGGCTTGATGACCACCGGCAAGCCTGTGCTGATCATCTCCAAACCGTCAAAGAGCAAACCCGCGCACGAGATGCGCATCAAGATGGACACCTCCAAGAACCGCGCGGAGGTTGTCAGTGATGAGGAACATACCGAAGACGACAAGCTGTTCCCACAAGGGACCGGCACGCAGGTTGAGATCGAACTTGAGGGCAAGTACCTCAAGGGTCGCCAATCCATCGACGAATACCTCGAGCAGACCGCGATCGCCAATCCGCACGCGCAGATCACTTACATCACCCCCGGCAATGAAACTCGCGAATTTCTACGAAGTGTTGACGAACTGCCGGATGAACCCAAGGAAATCAAGCCGCATCCCAAGGGTATCGAGCTCGGCACGTTGATCCAAATGATCGAGCGCACCGAGCAGAAGCAGCTTGCCGGGTTCCTGCGCAACGACTTCTGCAAGGTCGGGCCGACCAAGGCCCGTGAGATCGCGGCCACGGCGAATCTTACGGGCAACACCTGGGTGAAAGCGATCGACCACGACGATGCGGAGCGGTTGTACGCTGCGATACAAGAGGTTCGCATCCACCCGCCGCCGATCGATTGCCTGGTTCCGATCGGATCCAAGGCGCTGCTTTCCGGTTTGCTTGAAGGTGTGAAAGCGGAGTTCTACACCGCCTCGACAAGACCACCGGCCGTGTATCGCGGTAACCCCTTCCAGATCGAGGTGGGGCTGGCCTTTGGCGGCGAACTTCCCGCGCAAGAGCCGGCGCGCATCATTCGCTTTGCCAACCGAGTGCCGCTGCTGTATCAACAATCCGGGTGCTGCTCATTCAAGGCTGTCCTGGAAGCGAGTTGGAAGAATTATGGACTGAGCCAACCCAAGGGAAGTCTTCCCCTGGGACCATTGGTCGTGATGATCCATATGGCCAGCGTCTGGGTGCCGTTCACCAGCGAATCAAAGGAAGCGATCGCGGACTACGACGAGATCCGCAAGGAGATGAAGCTCGCGCTCCAGGAGTGCGGCAGAAAATTGGGAACGTACCTTCGGCGGCGCAAGCGGATGCAGCGCGAATCGGAGCGACGCACCATCTTCGAGCGCTACATTGGGGAGGTCGCCAAGTCGTGCAAGAAAATCACCGGTACGGATGCAGACAAGCTATATGAAGCTCTCTTGAAGCAGGCGGGGCGCCGGACCGCTGAGGCTGATCAACAGCTCGACGAAGAAGGTCGGGTCATGAGCGAGACGGCCCGCCTGGCTGACGATGAGCAAGTCGTGATCGTCGCTACCCAGCAGGCTGACCTCACCAACGGTGACGATGACATCGGTGATTCGCTGTTTGAGGACTCCCCGAAACCCCAGCCGCGCAAGACCACCAAGCGATCAAAGAAGAAGAAGCGCACAAAGCGCACTTCCAAACGCAAGTAACTGTCAGATCAACGACCTCACCGGCATCCCTACTGTGGAAGCGATGACTCATGGCTAAAAAGAGGACTAAAACGATCGGCAGTCCCCGTTCGACCCGTGCCGCCACCTCTACTGTCACAAAGGATCGTGACAAAAAGACGCTCGCAAAGATCGAGGCGATGGGCGCGGCGGTCGTCAAGTCCAGCCTCGCGCAGCGCGATCCTCATGTCGCTATCCCCACTCGAACGGCGTCTAACACAAAATTCAGCAAGTCCAAGCGCATCCTCGAAATGGGACCAAACTCTCAACAGCGAAACTTGTTCAACCTCTCCATGGCTAAGAAGTTCATGCAGACGATCCTGCTCGCTGACGGCTGCAAAGATTTGATTGAGGCAGACAAGACGCTCAGCCTTCGTGGTATGTACTACAAGAGTTTGCACACCATCGAGGGCACGAATGAAAAAACATTCAACGACCAAAACGAATCCGATCCCGTGCTCGAAGATCTCGAAGTCTCTCTTGGTGCGCTGCGCGAGGAACTTCACGTTTATGCACGGAAGGCTGGGACGATCGCAGGCAACATCACCCTCATCGACTCCGGCGACGAGATTGATTGTCGGCGAATGGGCTCAGGCGGGTACTCTATCCCCAGCATCTGCGAGCCCAACATCATCCAGTTCAAAAAATGCGAAGCCAAGTTTGTTCTGCATGTCGAGAAGAACACCGTCTGGAGCCGGTTCAACGAGGATAAGTTCTGGCAAACGCACAATTGCATCTTGACCGAAGGCGGCGGACAACCTCCGCGAGGCGTGCGGCGATTGTTGCGCCGGCTGCATGAAGAGTTGGGTCTGCCGATCTACTGCCTGTTGGATTGCGATCCCTGGGGACACTACATCTATAGCGTCATCAAGCAGGGCTCCATCAATCTGGCGTTTGAGAGTCAGCGAATGGCTGTGCCCAACGCGAAGTTCATAGGCATCCGAGCTGAGGACTATGAACGGTGCGAACTGAGCGACGATGTGAAGATCACTTTGACCGATCGTGATGTCACACGAGCCAAGCAGATCGCGGAATATCCATGGTTCGCGGATAAGAAACCGTGGCAGCGGGAAATCAAACGGATGCTGACCAACGGTTTCAAAATGGAAGTTGAATCGCTGATTACCAAGGATATTTCATACGTTACCGAGACGTATGTCCCAGAGCGTTTGGATGCGGGCGATTTCTTGGATTGAATCTGCACTGATAGACGATACTCTGTTCTTCGTTGCGACGGATTGATGACCGATCGATGCGTCCGATGGAGCCCGCCTTCCACGCCCACACGTGTCCGGGGTTGGAGGTCCCCGGTCATGACGGCTGGTGCCAACTCGGCGAAAGATTCGTTGCAGTCGCAGGTGCTTGCTCGCGAGACGGACGAACCGCGCGCACACCCCAAACGTGTGCTGGTGGCTGATGACGAGCACCTCGTCGCAGCGGGGATCTGCAATAATATGACGGAGTTGGGGTATACCGTCGTCGGGCCGGCCCGCGATGGATACGAAGCCATTGAATTGTGCCGCAGTGATCCGCCGGACCTTGCACTGCTGGACATTCGTATGCCCAACTGCAACGGCCTGGAAGCCGCGGCCATCGTATTCCAACAGCTGCACGTCCCCGTAGTAATTCTTACGGCGTACTCGGACCCAGAGTACGTGTCGAGCGCATCCGACTGCGGCGTCTTTGGGTTCCTGCTCAAGCCGGCCAGTCAGGATCAGTTGCGCGTGTGCATCGAGGTCGCTTGGGGAAGATACCGGGAGTATCTCAACCAGGACGAACAGGTTGATTCACTCAAAAAGCGGCTTGAAGATCGCAAAACGATCGAACAGGCCAAATGGCTCATCGTGAAGCACAAGCAAGTCTCCGAGCCGGAGGCCATGAAACTGCTTCAAAAACAGGCTCGAGACACACGCCAGCCGCTCGTGGAGGTTGCCCAATCGATCCTACAGAACATGAGTCTGCTTACGGCCTAATGAATGTTGGCGCCACAAGAACCTGAGCCTTAGCCGTAGGCCGTCAGTTGGGTGTTGCGAACGGACCCCGATCACCCGAATTCTCGACCTGGAAGATCAGCGGCTCGTCAGCGAGTCAACCGACGTTC
The DNA here is from genome assembly GCA_965369945.1 of uncultured bacterium. Lineage (GTDB taxonomy): Bacteria > Planctomycetota > Phycisphaerae > Phycisphaerales > SM1A02 > JADFNO01. The sequence goes on from CBDUST010000228.1 coordinate 4,000, forward strand.
CCGCGCGGCAAATGGATCACAAAGTCACTTCCCCGCCCGGGCTCGGAATGCACCGCCAACCGACCACCGTGTTCTTCGATGATGCGCCTGGCGGTGGGCAGGCCCAAGCCCGTGCCGCCGGCGTGATGCGAGACGTACGGATGGAAGATCTCCTCCAGACACGCCGGTTCGATACCTGGACCGGTGTCGATTACGTGAACGCGAGCTTCGTCCGTATCAGCGTCGATGCGCAGCATCAGTTCCCGATGAACCGCCCCGCGCTCTTCGTCGCTCGCCGCGCCGGGAACCTCAGCCGACATCACCTGCGTCGCATTGATCATCAGATTCAACAGCGCCTGCTTGAACAGACTCTCATCGACGCGCACCGGCACCGGGTGATCGGGAAATTGCGTTCTCAAGACGATCATGTTCTGATCGCATTGGGGGTGAAAGAAATCGCACAGCTCGGACACCACCTTCACCAAGTCATGCGGCTCGGGATCAAGCCTCACCTGCCCCGCAAACTGAAGGAAGTCAGTCAGGATCGTCCGCAGGCGATCGATCTCGCGAGACAACGCATCGATACGGCGAAGAAGCCGATCACGCTGGTGGTCTGGAAGATCGGCCTCGCCAATCGCCTCGGCCAGAAGTTGCGCGTTGAGCCCGATTGTCGAGAGCGGATTCTTGATTTCGTGCGCAAGTCCTCCAGTCATTGAACCCAGTTCCGCCAATCGCTCGGCATCGCGGGCCCGGCGCTCAGCAAGACGGGCGCGGTATCTGGCTCGTCGCAGCAGGATGCGCATGATTGGCGCCATGGCCACCGCACCGATGATGAATCCCAGCACTGTCCACCATAGCCAGTTCATGTCGCTATGTTCGCCGCGATGCTTTGGAATGACAAGTAAGGGCGCCATGCTTCGACCCGAAGGGTGAAGATGCCCAAAGCGTGCCACGCACAGCGAGGCCGCCGAGTCGTGCGTGCTGGCTGGATACCTCCGAACGCACCGACGGCTACGCTTCGCTGCGCTGTCGGTGGCGCCCACCATGTCGTCGTCAAAGGTACCGCTACCCCAAAAATCAAAACATGCTTCGATCCGGCGAACCGGAATCGAAGCATGGCACCCCTGCTACTCCCGCTATCTTCTTACGCGTTGACCGGTTCTTTCTTCTCGTCCTGCTGCTTCTCATCCGCCATGGCGGCGCGACGAGAGAGCTTGATGCGGCCGGTGTCATCGACGTTGATCACTTTGACCTTGATCCGATCACCGAGTTTCACTTCATCACTGACGGATTTCACATAACCATCCGCCAATTCGGATATGTGGCACATGCCATCGGTTCCAGGTGCGATTTCAATGAACGCGCCGAAGTCTTTGATGGAGACGACTTCGCCTTCGTAGATCGTGCCGACCTTGATTTCCGCGGCCAGCGCCTCGACTTCAGCCTTGGCGGTTTCGCCGGCTTTGCCGTCAACCGCTGCAATGAGAACGGTGCCATCCTCAGCCACATCGATCGTCGCGCCGGTGCGTTCCTGAATGCCACGGATGGTCTTGCCGCCGGGCCCAATGAGCTTGCCGATCTTCTCTGGATCAATCATCACGGAGATAATTCGCGGCGCGTACGCTGAAAGCTCGGCCCTGGGGCCGGGCAGAACGGCTTCCATTTTTTCGATCAGTTCCAGCCGACCCTTGCGCGTCAGCTCCAGGATCGTTTTGATTTCGTCGAGGAGGAGCCCGCGCGCTTTCAGGTCAAGTTGAACACCGGTGATTCCATCTCTGGTACCGGAGACCTTGAAGTCCATTTCGCCGAAGAAATCTTCCTCGCCGATGATGTCAACGACGTGCGTAACCTTTCCATCGGGCGACGAAAACCGCCCAACGGAGATTCCGGCACAGGTCGCCTTGATCGGTACACCGGCGTCCATCAGCGCGAGACATCCACCGCACACTGAAGCCATCGACGATGAGCCGTTCGACTCGGTGATGTCACTGACCAGTCGAACCGTGTATGGGAACTCGTCGAGGTCGGGCAAAATCGCGAGCAAGGATCGCTCAGCGAGCCCGCCGTGACCAATTTCGCGCCGGCCCGGCCCCATGATCCTGCCCGCCTCACCGGTGCAGAACGGCGGGAAGTTGTAATGCAGATAGAACTTCTTGGCGTACTCGGGCATCAACCCGTCAACGATCTGTTCGTTGCGCGTGGTGCCGAGCGTACAAGTCACGATCGATTGCGTTTCGCCGCGTTGGAAGAATGCCGAACCGTGTGTTCTGGCGAGGAACCCGACCTCCATCTCCAAGGGGCGGATCTCTGTCAGGTCTCGACCGTCTGCGCGCGTACCGTTTTCTGCGATCAGCCGGTGCGCGGTCTTTTTCTCTAGTTTGCGGAAGGCTTCCTTCGCATGAGACTGACGCTTCTCCGCAGCCAGATGCTCGGAGTACGCGACGCCTTCAGGGATCGCAAAATGTTCTTCGATCATCTGATCTCGAAGCGCGTCGATGGCGTCGTTGCGCTCCTGCTTGCTGTGAATCTGACGCAGCTTGGTCATCTCGTCGCCTACGAGTTTCTTGACCTCCTCTACAACATCGTCCGGCGGAACACGCAGCTCGCCGATATCCTTCTTGGTGGTCCCAGCCTTCTCTATCAGTTCCTGTTGCAGTTCCAGGAGCGGCTTGATGCCCTCCTGGTAACCCACGCGAATCGCCTCAAGCACGTCCGCCTCGGGTACTTCCGCCGCGCCGATCTCGATCATGTTCAAACCATCAGCGTGTCCTGAGAGCACCAAGTCCAGATCGGAGAACTCCATCTGGGCGTGGGTTGGGTTGATAACGAATTTCTCGCCATCGTCGGTGACAATCCGACCCACGCGCACCGTAGCCACCGGTCCTTCAAACGGGGCATCGGTCAAGCACAGCGCCGCCGAACCTGCTGTGCAGGCGATCACATCAGCGTCGTTTTGTTCGTCGTGACTGAGCACCCACGCTTGGATCTGAACCTCGTCCACAAACCCGTCGGGGAACAGCGGGCGAATCGGACGGTCGATCATCCGCATCGTGAGGATTTCTTTTTCGTTGGGCGGCCCTTCGCGCTTGCGAAAGCCGCCGGGGAACTTACCGCCGGCCCCGAGTTTCTCACGGTAATCGCACTGAAGTGGGAAAAAATCCAGTCCCGGTCGAGGATCAGCCCGCATCGCAGATGCGAGTACGGTGGTGTCAGCGTAGCTGACCATCACGGCGCCGCTGGCGAGCCTGGCGACCTTCCCGGTTTCGATTTTGAATGTTCGTCCCCCGATTTCCCGCTCTACACATACATATGGCATCGTCGTCTACCTCTCGTAGAAGTCACCAAGCACGGATTTTCCGCGCGAACCCCAATTTTGCGGCTTCCGACTTCTAAGAGGCAGGAGGCAAACAACAGTCTAAAACCGTTGGTTCTCGCCCAACAAGACTGTGGCTTGCCTTCTGCCACCTAAGTGTCACCAAACCGCGCGACAAAAAATGAGCCAAGCTTACTTTCGTAGGCCCAGCCGCTTGATCAACGCTTGATAGTCGTCGTACCTGGTTCGTGCGATATACCGCAACAAACGGTTTCGTTTGCCGACCATCAGTACCAAACCTCGCTGCGAGGCGTAGTC
>CBDUST010000229.1:0-7604 GCA_965369945.1 uncultured bacterium
CCTGACCTCCTTGGTGGTCAACGTTGCTGGCTAAGCGGCGATTTTCACAGTTTCGGAACTCGTGGCTTCCCTGATGAGGCCGCTCACGTCGAGAATGAGCGCCACGCGCCCATCGCCGAGGATCGCGCCCCCGGAAACACCACGAGCGTTTCCAATTCCTTGCCCGAGCGTTTTGATGACGACCTGCTGTTGGCCGATGATCTCATCGACGAGCAGACAACACCTCGAGTCGTTGGACTCGAGGACAATGAGCAATGATTCGGTCGGATCGTCAATCCCCTCATTGAGATTGAAGATCCGACTCAGTCGGTAGATCGGTAGGAGTGAGCCGCGCACCGAAACGACCTCGCCTCGGCCGATCACGGAGTTGATCTGATCGCGCGTCGGTTGGAAGCTCTGCTCGATGGACAGCGTTGGGATGACATAGCGTTGACTTCCCAGCCGTACGATCATCCCATCGATGATCGCCATGGTCAGTGGAAGGCGCATCACGAACGTCGAGCCCTTGCCCGGCGTCGATCGAATCTCGGTCTTGCCGCGCAACGCTTCGATGTTCCGGCGAACGACGTCCATGCCGACGCCACGGCCAGAGATATCCGTCACTTTCTCCGCGGTGGAGAACCCCGGTAGGAAGATGAGGTTGTAGGCCTCGGTATCAGAGATATCCGAGAGATCGCGATCGGCGGGATACATACCTCGCTCGACCGCCTTCTTGAGAATCACTTCGCGATTCAAGCCCTGGCCGTCGTCTTCAATTTCGATGACGATCGATCCACCCTGGTGATAGGCGCGGAGAGTGAGATTCCCCACCTCCGGCTTCCCGGCCGCACGGCGCTTGTCGCCCGTCTCGATGCCGTGATCGCATGCGTTTCGGATCATGTGTACCAGCGGATCTGCGATCTCGTCAACGACGGTCCGATCCAGCTCAGTGTCCTCACCTTCGATGTGGAGCTTGATGTTCTTGCCGGCCTTGGAGGCGACGTCGCGGACCAACCGGGCCATCTTCTGGAACGTTCCTTTGAGCGTGACCATGCGCAGAGACATGGAAACTTCTTGGAGATCACGAATGATCTTGCCTACATGGGTGAGATTGCGCTGGCAGCGTTGCTCGGTGATGCCCTCAATAGTGGGATCCTGAATCACCATTTGCTGCGCGATAACCAGCTCGCCGACCATGTCCACGAGACTGTCCATCCGGGCCATGTTGACCTTGACCGTCGGATCAGTACGGCGCTGACCCCCCGCGGCGGGCTTGCCGGCCACGACCTTGTCAGCCGAACGGCGCGTGGCAGCGGGCGCGGCGGGCGTTTGTTCGGCAGTCCTCGCGTCGGGCTTGAGGGGCGATTCACGATCGACTCGGCGCTGCTCGCGAAGGGCTGGCGCTAGCTGATTGGGAGTCAACTCGAGCAACTGGCCAAGCCGCTGGTTCGAGTCCTTCTTGGCCTCGATCGCTCCACTAAGTTGTTCTGCTGTGACCAAATCGAGATCCACGAGCATCTCGCAAATGAGCCTCCCGCTCTTGCTATCGGGATTCACGAGTTCTGTTTCGAATGCATCAACGTCGGTCAGCCCGGACTCAACGAGCAGATCACGCAAACGCGTAGCACCGTCTGCTTGGCGCCGCAACGCTTGATCGACCTGTTCCGGCGTGACGATGTGCATCGCTACGAGCAGCTCACCAAGCGGCGCAAACGACGGCCCGGCGGATCGGGGGCGGCTAGCAGGCGCAGTGGAAAAGTCCCCGCGAATCGACTTCTTGATGCGATCCACCAGCTCGCCGAGCTGTCCCTTGGTGGGCAGATCCCCACCTTCCAGAGCGCCCAGAAGTCGACAGAGCATGTCGCACGACTGCAAGATCAAGTCCACGTAGCTCGAGTTCAGCGTGATCGATTTGTTACGCGCCTCATCAAGTAGGTATTCCGCATTGTGGGCCAACTCGACGATCGGCTGAAGATTCATGAACCCGGCGACACCCTTGATCGTGTGGAACGCGCGGAAAACGGTGTTGATCAGCTCAACGTCCTCGAAATCCTGCTCCAGCGCCAACAACGCTTCCTCTGCGCTGGCGATGTGCTCGCGAGCTTCGCACAGGAAATCCTGGAGGTTCGTTTCGGCTGAAAGGTCGTCGGGGAATTCGACCGGCTCTTCGCTACCGGCATCCTCGAAGCTGGATTCATCAGGTCGCGCTTCATCGTCAGCGTCTTGCGCGACGGCCGGTTGTTCGACCTCGACGGACGGCGGTTCGAACTCTTGGCTCAGTACAGATGCCTCAGCCTGAGCGCTTTGCGACGAGTCCATCTCACTCTCAGTCACATCCGAACCGGCAGCTTCAAGTTTCGCCAGTAAGTCCCCGTACTCGGGCGCCGCGACGTTGGGATTGTCTGCCAGCAGTGCCACGAGACCCTTCATCCAGTCGAGGAGTTCGAGGGTCTCATCCACCGGGAAGCAATGGTTGGCCTCAAGGCAACGGTCGATCGCTGATTCAGCCTCATGACACAATTTCTGAGCGGTATTAAGGGAAAGAACGCCTGCCTCACCCTTGAGCGTGTGGATTCCTCGCCGCACTTCCGCGACCAGTTCTTGTGGATCCTCTGACGACTCGAGCTCGACAACCTGAGATTCCAGATCGTTCAGCGCACAGTCGCAGTTCGACACCCAAGTGCTCAACAAATCGTCATCAACTTCATCCAGGGGAGGTCGGGCGGGAGAGGTAATCTCGTGGTCGGCCTGTGTCTGTTCATCAGGCGCAGATTGTGCACCGGTTTGCACAGCCTCTTGCACCTGCGCGATGCTCTTGCGAACAGCATTCAGCGCCGCTTCGGCGTCCTCGACCTCGCGGAGTATGATCTGCTCGACGAGTTCGGCTGCGGCGGTCGCGACTTCGGCGATCGGCGGTATCTCGGCGACATCATCGCGCTCGCGAAAACTATCCAGTTTTTCCTGAAGGATCACCAGAGCGCGCAGATCACTTGCGTCCGTCATGACGGCCGTCTTTGCCAGATCTTCAATAATCGCTCTGAATGGCAAGGCATCGCTCCTGGACGTCAAGGTCCAGTTCCGGGTGGCCCCTCCAGGACTACCGACAGCTACGGTCTCGGTGGGTATCGGTCAAACTGGCAGGCGGCCTAAGCCGACGTTGCCACATCAATCGGATTTCCAGCGCCCTGCGAGACGCGAGAATCGTCGGTGTCAGACCCAATTGGACCGACCCCCTATATCGAAGCGCTTCGCCATATTGGCCTTGTTTGTGCTCTTTGAGATCGGTGTACCCTCGACACCGCTCCGTCGGATAACTGGTCGCCGCGGGTAAGGGGCTGGGATGTCTCGCGCCGTGGCTACCTCGCCTATGCGGCGATCTGGCGTTCCTGGGCTACCTCGTTGAGCAACCGAATACGGCTGTCACCTTGTCGAAACACGAGCTGCTTATGTTCGTTCCAGCCGATCTTCACCGGTCCCTTGAGCACTTGGGTGAAAGTGAATTTTGTATCGCCAGCTTGAAACCGGACCTTGGGATAGATGATTTTCTCGATCTGCAATTCGACCTTGCGCTGGGTGGCCATCTCCTCTTCGATCCGCACGCGCTCCTTCTCTCCTTCTTCGAGCTTTCCTTCCAGGTCGGCTATCTCAAAGTTGATCTCGGTTAGACGCTCCTGCTGCTGCGGCCCGGCAGGTCCGCGACCGGCGCTGAGTTGCTCTTGTTCGTAGCGGAACCGCTGGAGATGCTCTTCCCACTCCGGACATTCTTTCTTGAGTTGGTTGAGTCTGGCTGTCAACAGCGGAACCGATCCGAGCACGAACACCGTCTCGGTCTCCGCTTCTGCTCCCAACGTCATGCCCCGCAGACTTCCCGTTACCGATGTGGTACCGCCGATGATCGCGCCTCGCTCACAACGAATGTTCCCACCGATGACGAGTTCGCAGTTGATGATCTCTCGGCGGATCAGGAGATCGCCTTTGATCTCGCCGCGCACGTTATTCAGGAATCCAACGTCGACATCCCCGTCAACAGTGATTTCGCCCCGATCCTTGGCGGCTATACCACGTTTGCACTCAAGCTTGCCGCCACAAACGATGGTTGCCGCCTCGACCAGCCCGTGGATAATGATGTCGCGTGTGGCCTTGACGACAAAGCGATCTCGCACTCCCTCCCGGATGATCACCGAACCATCGAAGTCGATGTTACCGGTCGAGAAGTCGACACACTCGGCGACCTCTAGAACAGGGTTGACCTTGACCTCACCATGATGGAACTGCAAAAGCCCGTCGATCTCGGTGGTGACGCATCCTTTGTCGTCGACGCGCAGCGATACGTCGATCTTGATGTCGACCGGCTTTCCCGGCCGAGCCTTGATCACCCCACCGATAACATCGCGACCGTCCGTGCCGTCAGTTGGAGCGCGCATTGTGGCCACTTGCGTACCTGTACTAACCGTAATGTGCGATCCCGTGTTGTAGAAATCCACAGCATCGTCGGAAGCGTCTACTTTCTTTGCAGTTGATGGTGCGGCCGTCGGATCGAAACCGGTCGCCCAGACAAAGACCCCGTTCTCGCCATGCACGGGCTGCGTGGCTTTGGCCACGATGACTTCACAGGGCGTTTGGTCGGCTCGGTAAGCTTCTACGATCTCTTCAAGACGTTGCTCAACGGCCTTGCCGACCTCCACGCTGTGTTGCCGCAACAGTGCCACCAGTATTTGGGCGGTGACGTTGGCCGGGTCGCACCGCTCGGAGATGATGACGCGGGCTGCCACTGCGTCACCGTCAATGCGCACGCTAACTCCGAGATCATCTTGTTTTGGAGTCTTCGCCATGCTGGCACCTCTGGCAAAAGAGGAATGGTAAACCGCGCCAGCGATCCCCGGTAACCGGCCGACCTAGGGCGCCGATTCGACCTTGGCCATCGTGTCGTTGATCCGCTCGCCCAGCACCTCGGGAGTGAACGGTTTCACCACATAGTTGTCCACGCCGGCCTTGATGGCCTCGACCACGCGTGCTTTTTCGTTCTCAGTCGTGACCATGATGATCGGCGTCTTGTTTCCTTGCCCGCGGAACGTCTTGACGAACGTGATGCCGTCCATATTGGGCATGTTCCAGTCAACCAGCAGCAGCTCCGGATTGAACGCGGCAACCTTTGTCAGCGCATCCTGCCCGTTGCACGCCTCTTCCACTTCGGTGTACCCGAGCTGACTGAGAATGCTTCGCTCGATACTGCGCATCGTCTTCGAATCATCAACCACCATCACGCGCATGGAACAATCTCCTGAGGATAAGACGACTAGGCTGCCGCCGGCTCAGATACCTGCTGGGCAACTTTCTTGATGGACACATCAACGGAGAAACCGCCGCACGATGACTCACAGGGAATCGAGATACATACGCTGTTGCTGGGCTGTTGGACCGAATGCCCCTTGCCGATTACAACCGAAGGACAGCTTATCCGGACGTCCAGACCATCGAACTTGGCCTTGGCATTCCCGGAGATCATGTTCACCAACTCGCCGATGGCGTCTGCAAAGTCATCGCTCTTTGGATCGAGCGCAGAACCGACAAACGATTCGACGATCTTTGCCGCGCTAGAAGTAGGAAGGCTTAGCACGACCGTACCCACAACGTCGCCGGTCATCCCGATGATACCGGAGACGTCGCTATCCAGATGCGGAAGACGACCCGGCACGGGTTTCCCGAACGACACCTCCTGGCGCAGCATCGTCTGGAAGACGTTCTGCGTCGCGCCGATGAATGCTGTCACGTAAATGGGATCCATCGTGTTCGTCATGCATTCGCTCCAGAGGGCGGGCGGCTTGCGCCACTCTTCACACGCGATCAACAAGACGCCCAACCGCCAACAGAACGGCAGGGACGCACAGGAAGAACGCGCTGCAATAACCTGATCGGCTATCAATTGGGACGACTTGACGGACATATCGCGGTCGCGCCGATCCTGCCGGCTCTTCCCGATTGAACCCTTGGCGCTACGTTTGCCCACGATCCGCAACCCGACGGAATCCCTATGCCGTCCAGAAGCCTGCTTCCAGCTTCACCCAATAGACCCGATCCTCGATCGCGGCCAACATCCGTTTGCCGTCGGCTCGAGTCGGACGATCGCGAAGTTATCGCTATTCCTTAGCGACAGGTTCGTTTCAGAATGATGGCCGTCCGATCATCGGCAGCCGGCACGTCTCCTGTGAATCGGTCCAGCGCCTCTCGAACACACCAGAGGATCTGCGCCGGCGAAGACCGATGGTGATCCGACAGCACCTCGCTCACCCGCGCATGACCGAACTGCTCGTTCGCATCGTTGACGGCTTCGAACACCCCATCGGAGATCACTGCGAAGATGTCGCCCGGTTTCATCCGAATAGGATCAGGCAGCTCGATCTTCAGATCGTCCAGAACACCGAACGGCGGCATGTCAGCGCTGATCACCTCCACCTCGCCGCGTCCAGCGTCATAACGAAGCAGCGGCGCCTGCCCGGCACTGAAACTGGTCAACATGTGTTCGCGCGCATTCAGTTCGCCCAGCCACGCCGTGATGAAGCGATCGTCCGGAAGGTCCGCACAAAGCTGAGCGTTGAGGTGGCGAACAATCGTCAACAGATCCTCATCCATTCGCACAGCCATCCGCAGCATCGCCCTGATCTGGGTGACCGATAGCGCCGGACCGATCCCATGCCCCGTCGCATCGGCCAGGAGAAACACTGCCCGATCGGCGCGCTCGACCAAACGAGCGCCCTTGGTCGCGGAACCTTCCCGTTCGTAACCAATAACGTCGTAGGTGTAGCCAATCACGTCGTAGGTGTCACCGCCGGTTTCGTCGGCCGGATCACTCCACGCGTCGATCTCGTACCCACTCAGGGTCGGCAGGCTCTTTGGGAACGTACTTTGCTGGATCTGCCGCGCGAGCTGAATGTCGCGTTCGAGCTTCATGAGTGTTTGCAACCCTTGGCGCATCCGATCATGAGCTTGGGCCAGTTGCCGCACTTCGCGCACACTCGTATCGACTGGCTCCCCTGGTTCGAGATCACCTCTGCTGATGCGCTCACTCTGGCGAACCAGCAATTCGATCGGTCGACTGAATCGACGAGCCATGACAATCGCCCGCATCACCGCCCCGGCAAGGACGCCCAGCGTGATGACAATGATCCAAAGGCGTACTTGCACGAGACCGCCCAGCAAATCCGATTCCGGCACACCAACAGCAATCACCAGTTCGCGCCCGTCCCCCAGCGGATAAGGTCGGGCGCCGGCCCACCACGCCTGGCCCTCGCTGGTGAACCGATACGCGCCACGGGCGTCGGTTGGCTGTGCCCAATATGCCTGCACGCCGTCCGCTACCGAGGCGATGCCGATTTCGCGCGGTCTCTTGAGGATCGCCGACCGGCGCGCATCGTCGCTCGCCAGTCGATCATCACGAGGTAACCCGATCATTTCCCCCGCCTCGGTCATGACGAACGCCACACCATTTGCGCTCGGGCGCAAAGCCTGCGTAAACCCGGTGATGTCATTGAGCGAAATATCAAGACCGACTACATGTTCATGCCCGTCACCGGCCTCGAACCGTAAGGATGCTGTTATTCCAGGATCCTCGGTTGTGAAGAATATGT
>CBDUST010000230.1:0-7591 GCA_965369945.1 uncultured bacterium
CGATCAGTATGCCGAGGATCATCAGGAATACCGAGGAGATACCGAAGGCGATGTACCACGCTCTGGGTGGTTTGGGTCTTTCGTTGACTCCGCAGATCGTGTTGGTGACCGAACCGAATTCATCGTGGTTCAACACCAACGGCGCTCGGCGCGTCGGATCATCGAACGTGTTGTCTATGGGCAGCGTCGTCATCCGTGATCAGGTCCTTGTGAACTCGGCGCGGCCCCGGCCAGACTCGGCGCGGGATTGCGAAGCTTGGCCATGTATCTGGTCCGTGGCTTGGGATTGAGTTCCTCCAGCATCTCGTAGGTGCGCTCGTGGGCGTGTAGCTTCGCTACACGGCTGCTGGGATCGGCCAGATCTCCGAAGACAATCGCTTGGGCTGGGCATGCTTGCGCACAAGCTGGGACTACGCTGCCATCCGGAACGGTCACTCGGCTGGAACGATCCTCGGGCTTGGCCTTCACCCATTCGTTCTTGGCCTTGATCTTGCCCACGCTGATGCGCTGAATGCAGTAGGTGCATTTCTCCATCACGCCGCGGCTGCGAACCGTCACTTCCGGATTGTGCTGCAATTGCTGCAACGGATGCGTATCTGACTGCGGCCGGGTGTAGTAGCTGGGCTTGACGTGCATGAACCCGGTCTCGCGCACCGGTTCACGCACCTGGTAATCAAAGAAGTTGAACCGCCGGACTTTGTACGGACAGTTGTTGGAGCAGTACCGCGTGCCTATACAACGGTTGTAGATCATCACGTTCAGACCGTCTCGATCGTGGGTGGTCGCCGCCACCGGGCAGACCTCCTCGCATGCGGCGTTCTCGCAGTGCATGCACGGCACCGGCTGCATCGCCACCGAATCTGGCGCCTCGGTGTCATGCCCACGGAAGTACCGATCGACCCGTATCCAGTGCATCTCGCGCCCGCGCTTCACCTGATCCTTGCCCACGATCGGAATGTTGTTCTCCGCCTGGCATGCGACGACACACGCGCTGCACCCGGTGCAGGAGGTCAGGTCGATCGACATCGCCCATTTGTAGTCCGCATTGTCCAGATTGCTCTCGTTCCAGAGCGATAATCGATGCGCCACGTGAACACGATGGGGGGCAAAATCGGGATGCTTCTTGTAGTCGTCGAGGTTCGCTTCGCGGAAGATGGTGGGCAGACGCTTTTGTGTGCCTTCGCCGCCGGTGGTATCCAACGCATGATGGTGCTGCGTGAGAGCAAGCTCGTACGACCCGCCTGTCTTCGTGATCGTCGCGCCGCCGACAAACCCCATCGAGTTGGATTGTCGCAACTGATAGAAGTCAAAGCCCGCATCCTCAGCAATACGCCCCACGCCGCTGCGACCGTACCCCAGCGTCAATGTCGCAGATTGAGCATGTTGGCCGGGCATAATCAACACAGCTGCTTCCACTTGCGATCCGCCGTTGACCGAGACGTTGACCAAATCCCCCGTACTAAGGCCAAGATTCTGAGCCGCCGACGGACTGATCTGCACCGCGTTATCCCACGTCAGTTTCGTCAGCGGATCGGGCAGCTCTTGAAGCCAGCCGTTGTTGGCGAACCGGCCGTCGTACACCGAGCGATCGCTGCTGAATACCAGCTCCATGCCGGGCCGTTCCTGCAAGGCCTTCGAGGCCAATGCGATGATCCAATTCCCTGCTTCGCTCGCCTGAACCGCAGGTGACTGCTCGGCAAATGCGCTTCCAGCGACAAACCCATCATGCAGCGTGCGCCGCCAATGACGCTCGAAGTCCCGGTCGCCCGTCACGCCGCCGAAGCCGCGCCGAACGATGTCGTACCCTGCGGTAACGTCGTCGCCGTTGATGATCGCCAGCAGCTCGATCGGACTCCGCCCGCCGAACAACGGCTCGATCAACGGCTGGGTCAGCCCAATCGTGCCATCATAAGCCCGAGCCTCGCCCCAACTTTCCAAGTAATGTGCGCGAGGCAGATGCCAGGTGCAGAGTTTCGAGGTTTCGTTTACGTAATTACTCAAATGGACTGTAGTTGACACCGTGCCGAGCTTGGCGGTGAAATTCACATCGGCTGGGGCGTTGTACGCGGGATTCCCGCCGAGGATCACCAACGTGTCTACTTGGCTGGCATCCATATCCGCTGCTAACGCCTTGATCGACGCCGCTTGCGGCTTCGCGTCCGGACGAGCCGTATAGCTTACCGTTCGCCCCACATTACCAAGCTCTGCGTTGAGCAAGTGGGCCAATGCATGCACCTGAGCCGGCTGTCGCGGCCCGACCACGATCAGACACTCGCCGCGATGGCTCTGCAAATCGCTTGCGATCTGCTGCACAATCTTTTCGTCGACGTCGATGCTGCCGACCCAGTTCGACGCCGCCGAAGATAGTAACTTGGCCAGATGACCCGCCACGGCGCCAATATCGCCCGAGCGCACCGCCACCCGGTGGTCAGCGTTCGCGCCGGTCAGGCTATAGCCGCTCTCGACCACATAGAGTCGATTCATCGTCTTGCCGGCATCATCTGCCCGCCGACCGGAGGCGAAGTCACGCGTGTGCTTCACCGCTGCCGGATGACTGCAAAGGAAATCCGAATCGAGTGAGAGAATGATCTTGGCTCGATCGAAATGATATTGCGCGCGATACGGTGAACCGAACGCGACCATCGAGCCCGCCAGCTCGTTGTCGTTGTTCAGCGGTTCATACTCGTACCACTTGGTCTTGGGCATGGCTTGGAGAAGTCGCCGCTTCATGTCCAAGACGCTGGGTGATGCGGTGGCCTCACTGAGGATGCACAGGCCGTTGCCATCGGCATCGCGAAGCGACGCAAAGTGCGTGCTCGCCCAGCTGGTGAAGTCGCTCCACGTCGACTCTTGATTGGTGTGCAATGGGTGGCGGCTTCGGTCCGGATCATACAATTCCAGCACGCTTGCCTGCGCCCAAGCATCCGTCGCGCCGCGATTGATTGGGTGCTGGGGATTGCCTTCGATCTTGATCGGCCGACCGTCGTAGCTGGTCACCAGCAACCCACTGGCCACACCACCCAATTCCATCGATGTGGCGTATGACTGGGGAATGCCGGGCAATCGCCCGTTGGGTCGGCTTGCATAGGGCGCGATTTTTTCTTCAGGCCAGCGCCGACAACCCGAAAGGCCCATCCCCGCCAACGCCAACGACGCACCCATGATCTTCAGGAACTCGCGTCGCTCGGATGAATCGAGCATCTGGGTTGCACCGGCAGGAAATTCGCGGAACATGAACTCCCGGAACTCGGGGGTGTCTGCAAAGTCTTCCAGGCTCCGCCAGTACGTCTTTCCTGTGCGCGGTCGTGGCGCAGTGTTGTCTACCGATGGCATGTGGAGCAGTCCTGCAAGTGGCCGATGTCGCTGCGGTTCTCAGCGAGATTGATATTGAGGTTGTTCAGCCAGAATTCGTGATACGCCTCGGGCGAGTCAAACTGACCTTCCGCCTCGGCATCATCTTCGAAATTCCACCCAAGATCGGTCACGAGTTTCGGATCACGAACACGAAGGTCCGGATTACGATGGCACGAGAGGCACCAGCCCATGCTCAGCGTTTCCTGCTGCGTGACCACTTCCATCTTGTCAACGCGGCCGTGACATTCCACGCAGCTCACGCCTCGGGTCACATGCACCGTATGACTGAAGTAGGCAAAGTCGGGCAGATCATGCACGCGAACCCACTGCACGGGCATTCCCGTCGCGTAACTCTCGTTCAAGGCTGTCAGTTTCGGGCTCTCCCTGTGAATCTGCGTGTGACAGTTCATGCACGTTTGCGTCGGCGGGATCGCGGCCTTGTTGGCATACTCCACCGTGTTATGGCAGTACCGGCAGTCGATGCCCATTTGCCCAGCGTGTATGCGATGGCTGAACGGCACCGGCTGAACCGGTTGATACCCAACATCCGTCGTCAGTGGACTGAACCCGTAGGTCACCAGCAGCGCCGCATACAGAGGCCCAACGGCAGCCAGAGCACATAGCGTCGGCAAGAGCGCATTGCTCCACTTCGGAAATACGTAGTGGTACCGGCCCATCAAGCTGTGCCTTTTTTCACAAAGTCGGGCGATCGTAGTGACGCCCTAATGGTGTGTCAAGATCACAACATGGGCATCCCGGTCCTTCCAAATAGGCCGTCCGGCGACCAATTACTCGGCGCAAACTCCCCCCTGAACCCAACTTCAAATCAGATAACTTAGTCCATAATAGTGCGAGCACCCAAAGACCCCCGCCCCTTTCCCTACTCAGCTATGAGCCAAATACACCAGCGGCGGTTGTCCGCTTGGCGAACTATGAACCACATTCCATCCGGCAACTCATCGGCTTTGCATCACTACTAGGCTTGAGATATTGCATCGACCCCCGCACCTCCCATCCAACCGCCTCAAGGTTCTGGTGACTCGTCGGCACCGGCCCGAAGTTCCGCAGCGTACCGCTTCTGGACTTCCTCGATCCCGCTGACGCTGCCGATGACGGTCAAACGATCCCCCTCCCTGATGACCGTCTCGCCACGAGGCACGATTGTCTCATCAGCCCGGTGAATGACAGCAACCAGACAACCGGTGGGGATGTCCAGCTCTCGCAGCGGGCGGCCGATCATCAACGCGGCCGGTGAACCGCTCAGAACGTGCAGGGAAACATGCCGATCGTGTCGTAACAGGATTTCCTTGAGTTCCCGTTCGTCGGTGGCGGCCAACCATCCACTCATGAACCCCTCCTGGCTGACCTGCCCGGCCAATTGGGCCAGGATGCGAAGATGTTGGCGGGGATCCTCATCGGGACTGACGAGGAAGAAGATCGCATGGGTGTTGCTCGATTCGTGCGTCCCTCCGAACACATCGCCTGTGGAGATATGAATCCCATCGCGGCTTCGCACGACCACCAGATGCGGAACCGCGATCCCGGGCAGTCGAAGATGGGGCAGCGCCACACCGCCGGTAACCGGAGTTGCCCCGGTTCGGGTGCCTTGCAGGAAGCCCTCGCACAACGTCTCAGCCGTAAGCGGAAGCCGCTCGGCCAGCAGCATTGATGCCCGAGAAGCGATGTCTTCGAACGATTCGTTCGCCTCGGCGTCAATCGCGATCCCCCGCACCACGACTTCGTCGAATGGATCCTCCTCCCGCAACCCCTTCTCCTGCATGATACCCCGCAGCTCGCGTTCCAGGTCGTGGAACCGGCGTCGGCCGAGCCGTTCGAACACGTGATAGATCGCCCCGTGCCGCTCGACGCGTTTGCGGGCGTAGATGACGTACCACGTCACCCCGACCCCGATCACCCCCAACGAGAACAACGCGGACAGCCAACCCATCTCTACGATCACCCAGACCGGGGCGATGATCCCCACGATCTGCATCCACGGATACAGTGGCGAGCGATATCCCGGGTCATACGATTCGATCTCACTTTCGCGCATGACGATCACCGCCAGGCACAGCAGGGCGAACATCAACAGCTGAAACGCGCTAGCGAGCTTGGCGATCCGGATCGGGTCCAGCACAAGCAGGAAGAACAGGATCGCTGCGACCGTAAGAAAGATCGACACCGTTGGTGTCCCGCGCTTGCCCACGGCGCCGAGGATTCGCGGCAAGAGGTGATCTCGGCTCATCGCCATGGGATAGCGCGACGCGCTGAGGATGCAAGCGTTGGCTACTGAAGAGAACGCCAGCAAGGCCGCTAGCGAAACTGCCACGACGCCCCATTTGACACCGAACCCTTCCGCTGTCTTTTCCACCGGGGTCAAGGTCTCAGCAAGCTGCTCCCAGCCGACGACCCCCACCATTACGCCGATACCCAGCGCATATACCAATACCGCCGTGCCCAGGGCCAGGAATATCCCCAAGGGAAGGTTGCGCTCGGGGTTCTTCACTTCCTCCGAGACGCTGGCGATGTTCGTCACGCCAACGTAGCTGATGAACACCAACCCGGCGGTCGAGACGATTGATGTGAATCCTTTATCGAAGAAACCGCTGAAGTGATCGGCCTTCACATGCACCGACCCCCGCGCGATGAACCAGGCGAGGATGGCTAAGAGTCCCAGCACCAACGCGATCTGAAAGCCACCGACCTTCTTCGCCCCCCACAGATTGACCACGCCGAACAGGACAGCCAGCCCGGCCGCGATCAGCATGACCGGCGCGTCGCGGAAGACCAGCGCGACATACGCCCCGAGACCGATCAGGGCGAAGGCCGCTTTGAGCACCAACGCCAACCATGTTCCGAACCCCCCGATCGTTCCCGCCAACGGTCCCAAGCTGCGATCAAGAAAGTAGTACGCCCCGCCGGCTCTGGGCATGGCCGTGGCCAACTCGACGATGCTGAACGTTGCCGGCAACAGCAGCACCGCCGCGATCAAATAACACAACACCACGGCCGGCCCGGCTTCGGCCGCCGCAAGGCCCGGCAAAAGGAAGAAGCCGGCGCTGAGCGTCGTGCCCGTCGCGATTGCGTACACGCCGAACAGCGACAGTTCCTTCTTGAGACGCTTCGTGTGGTCCGGTATGGCCATCGGCGGTGGGCATCCCTCCCTCATGTCATCGCAAGACGGTAAGGCCGCATGGATTGTACAGTGCCCGCGCTGGATTCACCTGCCGCGAGATCGCCCATGATCGACACGCACTGCCATCTCACGTTCGATCAGTTCGCTGGGCGCGTAGAGAGTGTGCTTGGGGATGCTCAGGCGGTTGGAGTCTGCGGCGCGATCACGGTCTCAACAACATCCGAAAACTGCCGGGCCGGTCTGGAACTCGCCCAGCTCTGCGAACACCTCTGGTGTACCGCCGGCGCCCATCCGTTGTACGCAGACGAGCCGTGCGACTGGTCCGTTATCAAGGAGGTCGCGCAGCATCCCAAATGTGTCGCGTGGGGTGAACTCGGCCTGGACAATCACTATGACAAGCCCTCACGAGCAGCCCAGAACGCTTTGCTTCATGAGCAGGTTGCCTTTATCGAGCGATGCACAAACGACGGGCTGAGCAAGCCGATTGTCGTTCACTGCCGTAAGGCCGTCGATGATCTGCTGCCGATCTTCCGAGCCGCGTCTTTCGATCCGTCGCGCTATGTCTTTCATTGTTTCAGCGAGACCGTCGATGATGCGCGGCGGATCCTGGACTTCGGCGCATGGATCAGCTTCACGGGAATCGTCACGTTCAAGAACGCTGCTGAGGTAGCCGAAGCCGCAAAGCTCGTGCCCGGCGATCGAATCATGGTGGAGACGGATGCGCCGTTCCTCAGCCCTGAGCCGGTGCGCAAGATGTACCCCAACGAGCCGAAGAACGTCGTTCACACAGCTCAGTTCATCGCGAACCTGCGAGGTGTTGATCCTATTGACTTCGAAAGACAGCTTGATGCCAACGCCGAGCGCTTCTTCGACATCGAGCTGGGACCAACCTCGCGCCGATCGGACGTTTAGCGGGTGACGCGCAGCGTCCCGGCGCTACACCTACCGCCGGTCTCGATCATGCTGTAGGGCAGACTTTGAGCCTGCCTCTTGTTCACAACGCCGACCCCGGCAGGCCCAAGGCCTGCCCTACAGCAACTCCTAGCCTGTAGGGCAGACTTTGAGCCTGCCTCTTGTTCACAACGCCGACCCCGGCAGGCC
>CBDUST010000231.1:0-7577 GCA_965369945.1 uncultured bacterium
TGCCGGTTTTGACGGAATCCTGCGCAAAGCGCAGAAAAAAATTTCCCGCCGCCGAAGCGGCAGGGACAGGTGGACCGTAACACCTTGTCCAACTGAGAGTTAGAGTGATTTTCCCGGGGCCGCGGCCATGCGGCGCTGCTGCCCAAATAGACGCAAATAGACGCTCATTGACGTACGACCCGCCGTGGCTGGCGGGGCTCAACGGCCTCTCCCTCGATGCCTTCCCCTAAAACCCACCCTTGCGCATCACATCGAGACTCTCGGGAAACGGGTAACTGGCAAACACGCCCGTCGGCGCAAGCTCCCACATCCCAAGCGAGGGATACACATCGCCGCGATAACCGGACTCGTACATCACCCGCAGCACAGACTCGAAGGTCGGCTCACCACCGCCCGGTCCCACCAGGCTGTTGGACTTGGCGCCGAGGAACGACACCGTAGCAACGGGCAATCGCTCACGCCGACCCCGAAGCATCTTCGTCACCGTTGTGAACCCGCGCGCAAGATCATCCAACGTGAAATGAGCACGCTGTTTGGGACGCAACAACGCGAGGATCAGTAAACTGTCCAGGTCATACTTCAGAATATACGGCTCACGATCGCCGGCTGCGTGAACCGCCACCGACTCCGAGAACATCCGCGCGTAACTCGTCACGGCCTGGGCGGTCCACTGACTCGTGGCCGTCATCTCGATCACCTGACGAACGATGCCATGGCTGTTGTCTTCGGTGTTGACGCCGCAGACGAAGGCTCGGTATCGCCCGGCAAGAAGGTCGGCCAGCAGATGCTGTCCCCACTGGATACGAATTCGATCTCGGTCGGCGCTGGCCTTTCGCGGATCACCTGCCGGTAGCAGGATCACGCGGTCGGCCCGCTGATCGGCCTGCATCAGCAGGTCGCCTTCTTCGTCATACAAGCGTGGGGACTGCTGATCGCTGGCTGCCTGGGTCACGGCCGGCTCCTTCTGAATGGCTCCAATCGGCAGTATACCCGCTGCCGTAAAACGATCAGACCGGCCCGCACGGGCTCCAAATGGGCCAATTCACCCCCTTGGCAATTTTTTTTCGAGGATTGCGCAGGAAATCCCAAAAACCGGCATATATACGGTGAAGCCGCGGTTTGGGCCTTGTCGGCTGATCGCGCGGCTGATGACAGTATTGATTCGGTTCGCGCTGCATTGCTTCCCGCACGCGGCGCTCGGTTTGCTTGATGTGTCCCTTAATTTTTCGGTCGAGCCGGCGGGCGCCAGCGATACCGAGACGAGCAACCGAGCGCCGCCTCTTTTGTCCCGCCGCGGCAGCGCTCAATCGCCGTTGGCCGGCCGGTTGGGATCGCCCCCATCCTGTCCGAGTCGATCCAATATGAGTTTGATCGCCGGCGGCGTTCGGTCGCTTGATCGCGACAGGTTGGCGATCATGCTGATGTGGTTCCCCTCAACGACGACGAAATCGTCAACGCCTTCGAGCCTGGCCGAATCGATCGTCACAACGCCGTCGCCAAGACCTTCAATTGCCGCATCCAGCATCGATGAAGCCGACGTAGTGTCAGCCAGCGCCGCCCAGTCGGCGAGCCATTGAGGCGCTGCATCCGATCGGGCCAACTGTTTCATTCGCGTCGTCAGCGATTCAATCTCCTCCACACTCAGCGGACTCACTCGCCCGGCAACGATCGTGTAGGTCGTGTGCTGCGGCTGTGGGCGAGCGTTAACCCGGCGCAGAAAATCAGACTCCGGATGCAAATCACGACCTGCCTCACCCCGGCCATCCTCCCGGGCGCCGTCGAATGATCCATCACCCTTTATCCAGCGGTAGACTTGCTCGCGAACTTCCGCCAGTCCACGAAGCCAGACCATCTTCGAACCGTGGTTCGGCGTGCCGAGCATGATGAATCGATCGATCGCAGGAAACTGATCTCCGCCCGATCCGTCGCCGTTGTAATACGCCCGCCGCGTCAGTAAGTCGCGCGTCACCAAACCGCCCATGGAATGTGCAACGACGTGGATGCGCTCCACCCCCATTGATCGCAGCTTCATCAGTTCCCAGGCGAAAAAATCCGTCGAGTCTGCGATCGG
The DNA here is from genome assembly GCA_965369945.1 of uncultured bacterium. GTDB lineage: Bacteria > Planctomycetota > Phycisphaerae > Phycisphaerales > SM1A02 > JADFNO01. Next base: position 2,072 of record CBDUST010000231.1, read on the forward strand.
CTGATCGTTGGGATACTCGAATCGCAGAACCACATGCTGAGCTTCGAGCAGCCGCGGCGAGAGGTCGCGCCACATCCACCCCGGATCATCCAAGCCATGGACAAGGACAACTACGCCAGCCGTACCGGACCTCAGCCGATCAAGCGCCGCGCGAGGATCGTCCCTAGTCACAACCGTCATTCCAAATCGCTGTTCGGCAACCGCCGGATCAGGCCGACCGCCAACCCATCGCTCGATCGATCGGATCACCTGATCACTGCTCGCCGCGACCACCTTGCGATCCAGACGCACCAATACACGATCGTCGTGCACAGTCGCGCTGATCGCTCCGTTGGTGATCCGTTCCAAAGCGCCGAGCTGCAGCTTCCCCAACGTCGATTGCACATTCAGCGTCCAATCCAGATCGCCAAACCGCTCCCGCCCCTCAATCCCAACCGCCTCGCAAAGCGATATAAGCAGATCGCGGAATTCCAGCTTGCCATCAGCCAACGGCACCGCGATCTGGAACGATCGCCCATCGTCGACCTCCCGTTCCTGATCCGAAGGATCAGCTTGAACCACCGCGGTCAGTACCGACACGAGCAGCACCACAGCTGCGTACCGTATTAATCGCATAATGAGACTCCGAGAAGTCCGGGGGTGCCGGGGGTTTCGGCTGATCCGGTGGGCCAGCGACATTACTACCTTATACGGATCGGGCTGCTCGATCTTGCGCCGTCAAGGCAAGCTTACAACTCTCGGATCGCACAAACGCGACGACCATCCCGATCACTGTGAATATGTAGGCCAGCGTAGCCGGCCATCCCAATCAGTTGCGGCCTTTACCGCCGATCGCCGCCGCCCTGGGGCTCGCGCGCGTGAGCCTCGTTGACTTTCAACGTCCGACCCTCGAAATCTTGGCCGTCGAGCGCCTCCATCGCCGCCTTGCCTTCGGTCTCGTCTGCCATCTCGACGAACCCGAAGCCGCGCGACCGGCCGGTGAAACGATCAGTGATGACACTGACACTGGAGACCGTGCCGTGTTGGGCGAACAACTCTGTCAACGTCTGCTCGGTCGTGTCGAAACTGAGATTACCCACATAGATACGGAACATGGAAAGTACTCCCGTGTTGGGAGCCGGCTAACAGTCACCAACGGACGGAGCAGGCTAACCCAAACAAGAACAGATCAATTGAATCGATGGACTGGACCATCGACCGTCGCCACACCCGCCAGCCAACCCGGCAACGTGCAGCAGGACCATCCTACTCCATATCGACCGCGACTTGTATCACGCTGGATTCAAATCCCCGCCTACGTCATCCCCGCCCAGCACGCCGCCTGAGAGTCGCCTCACGAACCGATCCCAGCAATCGACACGGTATCCCGCCGAGGAGCGACTACGCCGCTCTACCGATTCGTAAATGAACCCCGCACACTCTCGACACACAAACCCATCCGCATACCAACGACACAACTCTTCCCTTGATCCCTCGGTGCCTTGATGCCCCGATGCCATCTTCATAGTCCAGATCGGTTGCGGCCAATACAGGTTCTTCGTCCATTTGTCGCAGTTTGGGCATCGCATAAACGCCAGTACCGTGGTACGCAAATACTGATGCGTGCGCAATAGAGACTGTTGGAAGTCATGGGGTACTCGTTGCGCAAGATTTTGACGGATCGTCCCCCACGGGCCGGCGCAGACATCACCAGCCGGGTCGAGTGGCGAGCGCGTCCAAACACGTTTCTCCGAACACCGGTTTATTTTACCGCCGCGCTTGGGATACACGTCCATCACGATCCAGCCCTTCTTGGCCCAGTTATGGATCGTGCTGCGGTTCACGCCGATGCGCTTCGCAGCAGCGTTGATCGTCACGCCCGGCCAGGGGATGGTGACCGGTCCGCACAGCGAATGTATGAGTTCGCCTGTCAGCGTGATTCTCGAGACGGCGCAGTCCGGGCCGTCATCATCGAATTGTTCATATTTCACGACTTCGTCGATTGGAAGACGCTTATCGTGCGCGCGCAGAACGAGCGACCAACTGCGCAGCGGGCGCTGATATGTCGGTCCGAGGTACCGTTGCAAGCGCCGTTGCGCTTGGTCCGCGTCGAACGTGGCGTGATGCCACGCGTCTTCTAATGCGCGATCAATGTCGTCCATCTTTAAAGGGGTGCGCGGCCGGATCGGCGTGCGCGGGAGGGACCGCATCCGCGACCCGCTGAAGCGGGTCGCGGATTGACGCCGCCCGCTTCAGCGGGCGGCGTCCCCCAAACGCCCACGCTCATACCGCTTGTACGGCACCCTCTCCATAAACGCACCCAGATCGTGTGCTCGCTCAACCGCACAGTCCAATTCAACCTTCACCCGCGTATGCGGATAGGTTCTCCAATCAGTGCAGATTCCATGACGCGCACCTTGCAAGAGCGTATACCGATAGGCCAGCCGAGCTTGTTTCTCGTCCCTAATACACCCGTCGAAATACTCGCGCCCCTTCGTATCGCGCCAAAACGGCACAAGGCGCGCATTCTTCCCGGCGCCGCCCACACTCTTCCCGGCGCCGCCCGCTTCAGCGGGCGGCGTTCTGGACGGCGTTTCTCGCTCAAGCACATCATTCACCAACTTTGCCACAGACCCGTGCAATCGCTGCATCATTCTCTGGAGCTTCATCCCCTCGCGCAAATACCCGAGCGTGTGATAGTGATTGTCCATCAGCGACGTCACCCAAGGCACGAATCCGAATTGATCCGCATAGTACTCAAAGCGATCCCAAAAGATCACCTTGGCTTCATCGCACGCAAACGCAGAGAACCGATCCCGGCAACGCGCGGTGATGAAATACACTTGATTGTCTACGTACCAGTGTTCAAAGCGATGTTGCCCGCGGAAGTGTTCCCGCGCCGAGCGCGACGCTTTGGCGATGCGCTTGTGCATGGGGACGATCGTACCCGAAGAACGCGACCCGCTGAAGCGGGCCGCGCCGCGGCGCCGCCTGCTGGCGCAGCCCGCTTCAGCGGGCGGCGTTCCGGGCGGCGTTCCCCCCGCACAAAAATGAAAAGACCTCCCAAACGTTTGCGTTCCGGGGGCCAAAGCGTCGGCTTGAGACCATCCTTTCCCGCACGGCAGTATCACCGGCCGTCTTTTGTCTCCACACAGGCGTCACCTAGGTAGGGCTCACACACCGATTCCAATCCGATGGGCTTGAAGGTACAATCCCGACAAGCTGGGGGCAGTCCCCGGCCCGCAGGCCCCCGCCCCCGGAATGATCTGCTCGTCGTTTGCCTTTTCGATTGAGCGTGGCGACATCCCCGCTCTGCACAATTCCGCAGCGCATGGCCCACGACCCATGCTCTGCGGAATTCTGTTCAATCAACTGGTAGGCATCGAAGACTATGAAAGACCGCGTCCACGCCTTTGATTGGCTTCGGATCATCGCCTTTGGCCTCCTCATCCTCTTCCATGCGTTTCAGCCCCACAATCCGTATAGATCGTGGCATGTGTCTGATTCTGACAAGTCGGAGCTTCTCTGGACAATGTTGGGCTGGATGCGCCATTGGAGGTTGCATCTGCTCTTCTTCATCTCAGGCTTCGGCACCTACTTCGCACTGAGGAAGGTCAAAGCCTCGACCTTCCTGAAGGAAAGATCGGACCGGCTGGGCCTGCCGCTCTTGTTCGGCATGGCGATCGTATGTCCTCCACAGACGTGGGTTGAGCGAGTCACGCAGTACGGATACACAAAAGATTTCCTCACCTTCTATTTTCAGGACTTATTCACTTCCGGCCGGTATCCGCAAGGGAACATCACCTGGACCCACCTCTGGTTCCTGCCCTATCTACTTGTGATGACGTTGTTGTTGTCGCCGCTGTTGATCTGGATGCGCAATTCGGGTTGGCTCGAACGCAGGCAGCTCGGTGACTTGTCGATGCTTCGTTCAATTGCATTGCTCTGAAGCGGCGTCATCCTGCCGATTCTGGCCACAGGTCTGTTGTTGGTCTGGCCGAATCAGACCGGTGGCCTGTTCGATGACTGGGGATGGTTTGCGATTTGGACGACGTACTTCTTCCTCGGATTCGTCGTCGCTGGTCTTCGCAAAGCGATCCTGCCACTCATCCGGCGAACGCGATGGGTCTTCCTCGGCCTGATGCTGGCCAGCTACGTCTTTCTTTCCTACAACCTGCTCCCTGAGAACAAGCCCTCCGGACAGATCCTCCTTCGCGCCTTGGCTTGGTTCGCAATTCTGGCGCTGAGTGGGTTCGCGCTGGTCCATCTGAACCGAGACTCAGCCGTCAAGCGATATCTGAACACGGCGATCTTCCCAATCTATCTCCTCCATCAGACCATCATGGTGCTCGTGGCCTACTGGCTCCTGGAGACGGGCTGGGCCGTCGGATTCAAGTACACGATCCTCATCATCTCGACATTGCTTGGATTCGTGTTGATGTACGAGGGAGTCATCAAGCGACTCGGTCGTGCCAGCGTTCTCTTCGGCCTGAAGACATAACGTCAACCTCGGCAAGATCCCCGTGAAGCCCCGCCGGCCACGGTGGGTCGAACGTCAACGTGCGCCCGCCGCGCCACCGACCCCGCGTGGCCGCGGCGGCTTCGAAACTGTTTCACAACCGATGCAAACGCCGATAAATGAACGAGATGTTCCGCGCACCGGATCAAGTCATCCTCGGCGACTGTCTCGACGTGTTGGCCCAATGGCCCCGCCAAGTCGTGGACCTCGCGTACATCGACCCGCCTTTCAACACCGGCCGAACACGCACTGCCTGCAACGGCGCCTACCACGACACCTTTCCCAACGAGTCCGGAGATGATTACCTGGCGTTCCTGCGCCCACGACTCACCGCCGTCCGAGAGGTTCTGAAACCCGACGGCTCAATTCTCCTGCACTGTGATTGGCGAACGTGCCATCACCTTCGGATCATGCTCGACGAACTGTTCGGGACGGACAACTTCGTGAACCATCTCATTTGGCGCTACGGCCTGGGTGGATCGTCACCTCGGCGATTCGCGCGCAAACACGATGACATTCTGTTCTATGCCAAGAGCGACAACTACTACTTCAACCCGCCGATGGTTCCCGCCACGAGTAACCGCATGAAGGGCCGACTCAAGAAATCCTCTGACGTCGTTGAGATTCCCTCAATCAACAACATGGCCCACGAACGTACCGGCTATCCCACGCAAAAACCGCTCGCATTGTTGAAGCTACTCATCGAGGCGTGTTGTCCGCCGAACGGCCTGGTGCTCGATCCGATGTGCGGAAGCGGCACAACACTCCTCGCAGCAACACAAACCAGCCGTCGCTACCTTGGCATCGACACAAGCCCCGCAGCGATCCAGATCTTCGATCGGCGACTAGACAGCACATCAGCCCGCGAATATGTCCCGATGTAATCGGGACGACTATCACGTCGTAGTGCCTTCTTCATAGAACTCACCAGAGAGGTAGAGAGACCGCAGTTTAGAAACTGTTTCACAACTCATTCAGCCGTTTGAGCTTGTTCGCGCAGAGCAGGCA
>CBDUST010000232.1:0-7550 GCA_965369945.1 uncultured bacterium
TTGACCGACGAGAAACCGAAGCCGCTGCTCACAATCGGCGGCAAGTCGCTCATCTACTTCGACCACTGCTTCATACAGCGGGAGAATCTTCTCAACGCAAAGCGCAAACAAATCCGGCCGTTGTTGATCACCGATCAGCAGTAGGTCGCCGAAGCCGCGCGTCACGAAAAACACGGTCGGCGAACCGGACCGCTCTAACAGCGCATTGGTCCCACGCGTGCTTCCAAGGCGCATCTGCAAAGGGGGAAACGAACGACCAATCGGCGTGCCGGTGACGATACGAGCGGCCAGTACCGGTGCTTCCTCCGGTGACCGAAGTTCAAACGGCGAACCTGATCGCGCCGCATCGGGTAACGCCTCGGCAAACTCCAGACAACCACTGTCGGGGTCATAAGACGCTAGATTGATCCCATTAGACCGTTCACTCAGCAGATGAAAACTGAATTCACGGATCAACTCACCGGGCAGGGCCCAATTCTCATCGATCGCAAGTTGACGGTTGTTGATCCGTCGTCGGACACGCCCGCGCAGTGCGCTATTGCTGAGGATCTTGGCGCGATGGATCACACCATTGGGATCAACGGCAATGCAATCGGTGAACGTACCGCCGGTATCGACCCTGATCTGCCAGCTTCGTCGCTGCGCATTGGCATCGTCGGCGCAATCGTGATGCACAGCGGCAGGCCTCCAGACCAGGAGGTTCTAGTTGTTGTCTTCCATTTCCTCTTCGAGCCGGCGCTGATATTCGCCAACACGATCTCGCGTGTTCACGGCCGCACGCTTGGCCCCGCCAAGGGCCGATTGTGGCGGAGCGCCGTAGCTGTTGATCGGCGTCGAAGACGGAGGTGTATCGGGTGGCGTAGAGGCCGTAGTTGAGTCGTTGAGTTCCTCGTAACAGCCTCCCAGAACCAATGTCAACAGTGCTGGGGCCAATGCGGCGAAGGTTCGTTTCCCTGTGAGTTTCATGGCCGTCTCCTGTGCTTCTGAAAGAGGTGCAGGTCCATCAAGTCCAAGATGATAGAGAGTCAATGCAGGCTGGACGACATGCACCATCGCAGGCCAAGACCTGGATCAGATCCCAGTCCGACGACACGGCTGAGGAAGTCAAGTGAGTTGAACGTGCAGGAACCAGCGGCTGGGGCGATCTGCCCCAGCCTGACTGCTTCCTCATGTCTCCCAATCCCTAGGCCTGCGGACCTTAGGGAACGGTCATGGGTCCCCGGTCAGGCTCGGTCTAAACCAAACGGCTCGCTCGCTGAGGAGGGTGCGATTCATCGCGGAATCGCCCCTGGTCATTCCGCCAGCCAACGAAGCGATGGTGCGCCCGTCGTCATGGACGAACGCATTGGGAAGCCGTTCACCAGCAGGCACTATCGGTGCTGGGGATAGTCCTACGTAATAGGGGTTTTCGGGCGGCGCATAGGGGTTTTCCCTAGGTTTTGCTCGCTGCAACCGCGAGACGGACCAACTCGGCTATCGAGTCGGCGGCCATTTTCTGCATGATGTGTGCCCGATGCGCCTCAACGGTCTTGGTGCTGATCGCCAGATCAACGGCAATCTGCTTCGTTGCCTTTCCGCCAACCACCAAATCCATCACCTCGCGCTCGCGCGCCGTCAGCACGTCGATCCGAGCCGCAGCCCTCGCTTGTTGCGCCTTGCGTCGCCGTTGCTGGCGGTCCTTGTCAATCGCTTGTTGGATCCGGTCCAGCAGTGCCTGATCACTAAACGGCTTCTCGATGAAATCCACTGCCCCATGTTTCATAGCGTCCACCGCCACCGCCACGCTTCCATACGCACTCACGATGATCGTAGGAATCTCGATTCCTCTGGCCAAGAGCTTCTTTTGCAATTCGAGCCCGCTGACCTCCGGCATCCGGACATCCAACACCACACAACCCGGCTGGTCGGGGTTATACGCATCAAGAAATGCTTGGGCCGAGGCGAAGGTCTGCACCGCCAGACCCACAGATTCAAGCAGCCAGCGTATAGACTCCCGCACTTCTTCATCATCGTCCACAACAAAGACTGTCGGCTCATTCCTCATCGCCATCGCCTCCTCCCGCAATTGGTAGTGTGAAGTGAAAAGTTGTTCCACCGCTACGATTCGGCGTCGCCCACAAGCGCCCGCCGTGCGATTCAACGATAGATCGGCTGATGGCCAGTCCCATGCCGATGCCGTGCGCCTTGGTTGTGACGAACGGTTCAAACAGTCGTTCGCTCAATTCCTCGGGGATGCCGGCGCCGCAATCACTGACGGCAATCTCGAGCTGGGAATCCTTACGCTGCTTGGTCCGAACCGTCACTTCGCGCCTCCGTGTCGGCATGTCCTCGATCGCTTCACACCCGTTTTGCACGAGATTGAGAATCACTTGTTGGAGTTGCGTCTGATCCGCCTTCACCGACGGTAGATTCGGCTCCAACTCGAATCGAGCTTTGGCGTGATGCTGGGCCGCTTCGGCGTTTGCCAGCTCAGCTACTTCCATGATGCTCTGGTTCACGTCGATATCGGTCTGCCGCGCGCTGCTCTTACGAACGAGGTTCTCCAGACCGCGGATGATCGAACTACTGCGCCGCGCCTGAGTGGCGATGCGCCCCAGAATACTCTCCAATTCCTCCTCAGATATCGCGTTGGTCTTGAGCCTGCGAACGCACCCCTGCGCGTAGTTCGTAATCACCGTCAACGGCTGATTCAGCTCATGCGCCAATCCTGTGGCCATCTCACCCATCGAGCTGAGGCGCGACATGTGGGCCAGATCCGCCTGCAACTGCCGGGTATGCTCCTCGGCGCGCTTGCGCTCGGTGATGTCGTGCTTGACGGCGACATAGTTGACGGTTTTGCCGGCGGCGTCGAAAACGGGCGAGATCGTCGTATCTTCGGTGTACAGCGTACCTTCCTTCTTCTTGTTGATGATTTCGCCCGTCCACGTCTCGCCGCGCGTGAGCGTGTCCCACATCTCCTTGTAGAACCCGTCGTCATGCCGCCCACTCTTGACGATGCTCGGAGTTTGCCCGACCGCTTCGGCCCGCGAATAGCCCGTGGTGCGCTCGAAAGCCGGGTTGACGTATTTGATGACGGCGTCGGCGTCGGTGATGATGATTGTCTCTCTGGCTTGCTCGATGGCTGACATCAGCCGCTCCCGCTCGGCCTCTACCCGCTTGCGCTCGGTGATGTCGCGCAGCGTGCAGCGGGTGGACAGGAACTCTCCGGTGTGTGAAAAGCGAAACGTTGATGCACCTTCAAGGTGAATGGTTCGCCCATCCTTCGTCCTCCAGCGCATTTCATACATGTGCTCCGCGCCCGGCGCGGCACGCTCCAGTAGCCACCGAGGAATGTCCCGATCCTCCGGAACGACCAGTTGGCGCAGGAGGTTCATTCCGCAAAGCTCGGCCCGTGAATACCCGGTCACGAGTTCGCCGCGTCGATTGATGTCGACGATGTTCCCCTCCCCGTCAACAAGACAGATGACGTCGTAGGCTGACTCAAACAATTCACGATACTTCAGCTCGCTCTCCCGCAGCGCCTCCTCGGCTCGTTTGCGCTCGGTGATATCCTTGACGGTCGCAATCAGGTATTGAACGTCCCCCTGCGCGTCGCGCACCGACGTAAAGGCGAGGCTGCCCCAAACAATCTGGCCGTCTTTTCGAACGTATCGCTTGTCGAGTTGGTACAGATCGCGCTTCCCCTGGCGAAGCTCAGCAAACAGCCTTCGCGTATCCTCCAAGTCGTCGGGGTGTGTGTACTCGGCCACGTCCTTTTCGCGAAGCTCTTGCTCGCTGTAGCCGAGCATTTCCTGGAAAGCCCGGTTGTACCGAAGCGGTATTCCGGCCGCGTCCACCACCACCATGCCGAACGGCGCCGATTCGAAAACCACACGGAACCGCTCCTCACTCTCGCGCAAGATCTCCTCCGCTCGCTTGCGCTCGGTGATGTCGCGGACGTAAGCGCAGAGATACTCCTGGTCGTCATACGCCAAATAGTTCGCCAGGATCTCCACCGGAAACAGACGCCCTGACTTCGTTCGGTGCTGCGCCTCGAAGGTCATTGACCCGGCTTCTTTGATCTCGAGGAAATGCGCCTCCCAGATCTCGTCCGGGAACTCCGGATCGATTTCGGGGACCCTCATCGACATCAGCTCCTGGTAGGAGTATCCCAACGCTTGGCAGGCCGCGTGATTCACATAGCTAATCCGCCCATCCGACCTCACCCAGTAGGTCGCGTCCGAATTGTGATCGACCGCGAACTGCGTAAACCGCAGCGCTTGCTCCGCTCGCTTGCGCTCGGTGATATCGCGAACGATGCTCATGACGAACAAGCCTTCGTCCGTTCGAAGGGGACTGAGGTTCACATCCGCGGGGAACTCGCTGCCGTCCTTGCGCCGCCCGATGACTTCCAATTCCGTCCCCATCGGCCGTGCTTGAGGCTGATTCAGGAATGCGGCGCGGTGGCCCACATGTTTCTCGCGCAGGCGCTGCGGCACGAGCAGCTCGATCGGCTCACCAAGCAACTCCTCCCGCCGGTACCCGAACATTTTCGCCACCTTCGTGTTCACGAGATTAATGCACCCCGCCCCGTCGACGACGACCACGCCGTCCGGCTCCGCCTCCAGCAGCCCGCGGAACCGCGATTCGCTCGCGCGCCGCGCCTCTTCCGCTTGCTTGCGCGCGGTGATGTCCTCGATCATGCCCAGGCCGAACACTGGCTCACCTTCCTTACCGCGCAACACCGATGCGGTCAGATTGACCGTAATCGTCTGGCCGTCTTTTCGCAGGTAGCGCTTCTCGATCTGGTACGAGGGTATTTCGCCTTGAAACAGTTGCTTGGCTAGTTCAACGTCAGTATCCAAATCCTCCGCATGCGTGATATCAGTGAATCGAAGCGCAGTTAACTCTTCCTCGGTGTACCCGAGCAGTTCACAGAACTTTGGATTCACGTTCAGGAGGCGATAGTCCGAGTCCACCACGGCGACACCCAGCTGGCCTTGCTCGTATATACTGCGGAAGCGCTCCTCGCTTTCGCGCAGCGCCTCTTCGGCTTGCCGGTGTGCAGTGATATCCTGAACCATCCCCACGCTGTAGAGGAATCGGCCTTGGGTATCGCGAATCGCCGACGCGGTTGTATTGGCCAAGATCAACGAACCGTCCTTGCGGACGTAGCGCTTCTCGAGTTGGATCTTCGAGATCTTCCCCGCCACAAGCTGTTTGAAGAGATCCCATCCCTTGTCTCTATCCTCAGAATGGGTGATCTGTGTGAACTTCAGCCCGGCCAGTTCTTCGGCTGAGTAGCCAAAGAGTTTCTGAAATGCCGGGTTTGTCTCGACCAGCATTCCATTCACATCACTGAGCACCATCGGGATCGCCGCCGACTCAAACGTGGTACGGAACCGGATTTCACTGTCTCGAAGCGCCTTTTCTGCAAGCTTGCGCTCGGTGACGTCACGAATGAACGAGCAGATTTGCACGGTACCGCCGACGTCAATCAAATTCGCGCTCACTTCCACATCAATCAAGCGCCCGTCGCGACAGCGCTGCTTCGACTCGAAACGATCATTCCCCTCTTTCAAGAGCAACTGAACGTGCTGCGCTGTTTCTTCAGCGGTCTCTTGCGCCTCAACATCCTGGATACTCATCCCCAGCAAGTCAGCTCGCGAATAGCCGACGATTGCGCAGTACGCCTCGTTGGCATCGCAAAAACGTCCATCCAGGTCAAGCGTGACGAAGCCGTCCATAGCGCCGGCGAGGATTCGTTCGTTGCGTTCCGATGCAACTCGAAGTGCCTCCTCCGCCCGCTTGCGCTCGTCGACATCCTCATGAAGAGCAAACCAAACTCGGCCAAATTCCGGATGATCAAGGCTTGAGACGACCGAGTGACACCAAAAGCGGGTGCCATCTTTCTTGACGTTGTGAACGTCGCCGGCCCACGATCCAGTTTCGTTCAGACAGTGCATGATCGTGTCGGCAGTTTCTTGGGGACTCGTCTGGCCGGCGGCATTGACCACGGCGACGGGCTGGCCGACGAGTTCGCCCGGCCCATATCCGAACATGCGCTCAAACGGCGGGTTGCAGAAAAGGATCACGCCATCAGTCGGCCGCACCAAGATGACGCCCTCGACCATCCTCTCGACGATCAGGCCTTGAAGTCGCAGTTTTCCTTCAGCACGCGCTCGCGCCAGGCAAAGGACCGCGGTGACCCAAATGACCAACAGTGCCAGTGAGCGGTTGACCAGAACCATCCACACAGCGCCGCCGGGCGCTGAAAGGAGGAAACCGAGAACCGTAAGTGCAGACGCGACAGTTGCCGCACCCCACGTGAAACGTCTGTTGGGTGACCATAGCGACAGCAACACCAATGCGACATACGGCACGCCGCCGGCAACTCCCAGCGGAAACGACAGATCAATCAAGAAGATGCCGGTCGCAAGCACGATGCCTGCTGCGATGAATCTGAGGCTGGTCTTTTCTTCTCTCGACATAGCGGTGATTCACCCAGCGTCGATCAAACGTCATCCTCATCTCCATTGTCACGATCTGAGGCCAAACCGCAATACGTCGTGCAATCTTGGCGGATGCCAATCAGGACATCTGAGCCACGCCGGCGCCGCGCGCCGAGCCGTCGCCTACCGAAGGACTCCCCTTTGGACTACGATCCGTAATTCAGATTTTTCGATACACATATTGGCTGAACAAAGGTGATTGCCATGACCATTTCCATAACTCATTTGGGACATTCCGGCTTCGTGTTCGATGACAGCACCCATGCCGTCGCAATCGATCCGTTTCTCACCGGCAACCCGCTCGCCAAGAACAGACCCGATGAACTGACCTGCCAGTACGTCGTCCTCACGCACGGCCATGCCGACCACTTCGGCGACACCATCGCCATTGCCAAGCGAAACGATGCCGCGGTCGTCGGAGCGTTTGAACTGTGCACGTATTGTGAGCAGCAAGGCATCGCTAAGACCGAGCCGATGAACCCCGGCGGCCAGATCAGCACCGACTTTGGTTGGGTCGCGCTCACCCAGGCGTTTCACTCGTCATCGTTTGACGGACAATACATGGGGATGCCGTGCGGCGCGGTCATCAACATCGGCGGCGTCACAATTTACCACTGCGGTGACACGGGTCTGTTTGGTGACATGAAATTGATTGGCGAACTCTACAAGCCCGACATCGCGTGTATCCCCATCGGCGATCGTTTTACGATGGGACCCAAACTCGCAACGAAAGCTGCTGAGTTGATCGGCGCGAAGGTAGCCATTCCCATCCACTACAACACTTGGCCGCCAATCGAGCAGGACCCCGCGAACTTCAACCCCGCAGGAGTCGAAGTGAAGATCATGGCGCCCGGTGAGACGTGGCAATACGGGTGACGCACCGTAGGGCAGGCCTTGGGCCTGCCTATCCCGTCGTAGGGCAGGCCTTGGGCCTGCCGGAACAGCGTGCGATGCGCGACGAAAGATCGGCAGGCCAAAGGCCAGGCCCTACGCGCCTATCAATTCAATCCCGTAGGGCAGGCCTTGGGCCTGCCGGGACTGAGTGCGGTGCGCGACGAA
>CBDUST010000233.1:0-7543 GCA_965369945.1 uncultured bacterium
GCGCGCGTAACCGCACTTGGCAAAAGGACTTACGGCTTATCTGAACGGCATTCGTGTCACTGACACGGTCCCCACGCCACGGCCACGTTGACGATCGCGCCGAGGAGGAGGTACACAACGAGCTTGGTAAGGCGACGTTTCATGGCAATGGCATTGTAGTGAAGCGAGGTGTTGTAAGAAGCGACTCAATCTCATGGTGGCACGGCCATCCTGGCCGTGCGATCTATTTTGAACGGGCTGGAAGCCCGTTCCACTTAAGAATACACTCCAGCCAGAGTTCTCCACGCCACGGCGACGTTGACGATCGCACCGAGCAGGAGGAACACAACGAGCTTGGTAAGACGACGTCCCACGACAACAATATTGTAGTGAAGCGAGGCGTTGTAAGAAGCGACTCAATCTCATAGTGGCACGGCCATCTTGGCCGTGCGATCTATCTTGAACGGGCTGGAAGCCCGTTCCACCTAGGAGCATATCCCAGGGCGCTTACTCCCCTCTCGCTTTTCCGGGGGTGGGCGAGGGCTTCAGAAACGAGCGCCGCGTGGCCGCGACGGCTACACCCTTACTTCAACATCTCGCGCAACTCCCCAAGCGTCACCGTCTCGATCGGTTCACCCTTGAACAAATCAACCTGCGCATCCTTGATCATCTCAGGTAGACAACGCGTCAGAACAATCTCCAACCCATCCTCCGTCAAACGAATCCGATTGAGCCGCCCCACTGTCGCGTCAACCGTCTCGAACGTCGGCTCGTTGTAACCAAAGTCAACCAACACCTGCCCAATCTCGGCAATTTGCGACTTGGTATAGATGCGCAAATGAATCGTCACGCCCGCATCGATCTGCCCCTTGGCGGCCCGGCCGACCAACAGCGTCGGTTCGTCCGGCATCGCCTGCTCAAGAGCCGTCATCAATTGCTCCGCGATCTCCCATACATTGCGGACCGACTCGGCGTATCCCGCATCCCCCAGCGCCTGCATCGACATGGCTTGGGCGTGCTTGCGAACACGTCCCTGCCCGGGCAATGGAACATCCTGAAGATTCAAAGCGCTCGCCGCAGCGTGAATCGCGGCGTCGATCGATTCAGCCCCGCCCGTCTCGATCAATCGAGCGGCTTCACGGGCGATTTGGTCAGTTTGAGGATCGGTCATTGAAGGGTAGGGCAAGCCGACCGTACGCCGATCCTTACAAGCCATGGGAAGGATCGACGGTAGGGTCGCAGGACGACCCCGTTCCCGGCACCGCCTTTGCTGGGTCGGGCACGCAAGTGCACGTCCCCCACAAGGGTCTATACGACAGGAATCGACGAATCTTGCGCGACTTGGCAAAAAAAAGTGCTATTCGCTGAAAACTCAGCCTGCCCTCATGCCGTCTGAATTCGATATACGCACCGATCGCCGTCTGACAGCAGATGGCTAATGCGTTGGACCCGAACCCCCCTTCCAAGGGCCCGCTGGAAGACGCTCAGTTCGGCAGCGCACAATCCCTGACACTCACGAGCGGCGTCACAGATTGGACAATGATGCTCGATGAGCAGATACCGGCCGGGCTTTTCGGTGACAACCTCAGCCATGTAACCCTCGCAGGAGCGCTGCTTGGCGAGTGCTTCCACGCGCTTCTTGAGGGAGGCGCTGCGCGGCAAGAGGCTGCGATACACGTTGAGCTGATCCTTGGCTCGCACTTCAACGATCCGCAGTAAGCCGTCTTCACCCAGGGCCTTGCGCGTAGCCTTGATGAAATCGACAGTCAGATCAGCATGTCGATCGGGAAACAAGTCAGCGGCGACCGCCGTCAGGCCCCAACGAGCCGACGGCCGACCTCTTCCCTTGGGCGGCTGAAGCACCGACTCAACCAGCCCCTTGTCTTGAAGCCCATCCAAGTGCTGGCGAACGGCGACATCAGTCAGCCGCAGCCGCTTGGCCAATTCCATTGCCTCAGAGGGCCCCAGGCGTTTGATCAGGTCCAACACCGCTCGCTTGGTATCGGCAAGGCGTAACTTGGGCATACATATAGGATAGCAGCCATGCCACGAATTTCAAAAGGTTTTACTTGACTATTTCCCGGCGGGTGGCTATTTTCATAATACTATCCTTTTGTAAATAGGAGCCTCCCATGTTTCTTGAACACGTCAATCTCACTGTTTCCGATCTGCAACGCTCAATCGACCTCTACAGCGATCTGCTGGGACTACATGTCCGTTGGCAAGGAACGACCAGCGATGGCCACCCCGCCGCCCATGTCGGCGATGACCGCTGCTACTTGGCGCTATTCCAAAGCTCGCCCGAGCTCGCCGCACGACCCAGAGTGGACTACAACGCCGTAGGGTTGAATCACTTCGGTTTCGTCGTCGATGATCTGGATGCAGCGCGATCGCGTCTGACAAACCACGGCCTAACCCCGCACCACGAACAAGACTACGAGCCCGGCCGTCGACTGTACTTCTACGATCCGGATGGCATCGAGGTCGAGTTGGTGCAATACGAGCCGGCCGTTGTCGCGGGCTGATCCAAACCTCGCTTGGTGTATCACCCAAGGCCGATAACCGCCTCCGAGGTCGTCCAGCGGCTGGCGCACCATCGCGTTTGCACGTAACTCTCGCTACCATAAGGTGATGGCGAATGTTCCGGACAGCGTGTACCGCCCCACGATCGGGCTCACCATGGGTGATCCTTCGGGAATCGGACCCGAGGTGATCGTCAAGACGCTCGCCGATCCGCACCTGCGGCGCAAAGCCAGGTTCGTCATCTACGGCCTCAACGAGTTGCTGGCCTACGCTGCCGATCAATTGGAGTACGAGCCGTATTGGTATCGCGTGCAGCACGACTCCAATCGCACCAACAAGCTGATCACCGAGAACATCGTCGTTCTGGATTTCGACGAACACGATGGATTCATCCAGTCACCGTGCGGACCGTCCAAGCTAGGCGGGATCGCGTCCAAGACGTTCGTTGAAGAAGCGATCGTCGATGCGACTCGCCCGGTCGATCATCCGCGACACATCCATGCGATGGTGACGGGCCCCATCTCCAAGGAAGCCTGGCACATGGCGGGCTTCAGTTGGCCCGGACATACCGAGTTGTTGGCCTATCGCACCAAGGCCAAGCGCCATGCGATGATGTTCGTCTCGCCTCGGCTGCGCGTGGTGTTGGCTACAACGCACTTGCCGTTGATGGGCCTGCGCAACGTGTTGACGATCGGCAAGGTGTTCGACGCCATTGATTTAGGGCACGAGGCATGCCAGCAATTGGGGATCGACGTGCCGAGGATCGCCGTGGCGGGGTTGAATCCACATGCGGGGGAGGGCGGACACTTCGGCGATGAAGAAACACGGTTGATTGCCCCGGCGATCGACGTCGCTCAGCAAGCAGACATCAATGTGCAAGGCCCCTTCCCCGCCGATACGGTGTTTGTCGCTGCGGCCTCCGGCGAGTACGACCTCGTCGTGGCGATGTATCACGATCAGGGATTGATTCCCGTCAAACTGCTGGGGTGGGACCAAGCGGTGAACTGGACGCTCGGTCTGCCGATCATTCGCACCAGCCCCGACCACGGCACGGCCTTCGACATCGCCAGGCAAGACAAGGCGAGCGCCGGCTCAATGACCGCCGCTGTTGAGCTGGCGATTCAACTGGCGTCAAATCAACTCGCAGCGACCGCCGGTGCGGCGTCAGATCAACGCCGTGAACCGGCAGCGTGACGACCCTCTGCGTTTCAAACGAACGAGAATATCCGCGGGTTACCACCGCGCGGCTATGGCGTTTGCCTCAAAAGTGCAGTCGAAAACTCAGGCCGACGATGAAGTCGCGCTCGGGTCGCTTGTCAAGATCTTGCCAAATCGGAAGCTGCACCGTCGCCTCCAGCGCCCACCTGCCGGTGACATATTGAATTCCGGGTGAGATGAATAGCTCGTTGTCGCCGTTGGTTTCGTAGAATCCATTCAGCTCAAGGACGCTAAACAGCGCCGTCATCTTGCCCGGGCCATAGCTTTCCGGCTCGAGACGATACACATACGCCGCATCGTAGCGCAACCGATCCGGATCACCGCCGTTGGTGTTGAACTTCCAAAGGAGGGCGGCATCAAATCCGTGCCGAGCGATTGATTGCGTGTACACCGCACCCAGCAGCGGATCGTAGGAATCACTGGAGAAGTTGCTGTCGCCGCTGCGAACTTCCATGCCGGCCAGGAGGTTCAGTCTGGCGGTATCCGTCGGCCCCGTATCGTTTTGATAGAGCTGAATCTTGGCGAGCGCATTCATGTCACCCAATCCCTCGTCTCGGCGGGAAACGCCTGTAAGGTTGTCAGTGATCTTGCGAAATCGAAACGGCGCATTGAAGATCAATGTGAGGTCAGACTGCACGCCGTAGGCAAACGTCGTTGACGCCTGATACTGTTTGATGTGGCGATTGACGATGCCGCTAGCGAAATCCGCTTCGAAGTACCGAAGCTGCTGGCGCACAATCAGCGTGTCCTTGGCCGGCTGCAAAGCGCTGTTGAAATTGATCGCCTCTTGTGCCTGCGCGATGTTCGGAACCCACAACCCGAGCGAACCAATACAAACCGTTGCAACGATTCGTGCTTGAAACATTGTCACCGTCCTCTAAGCAGTGATCGTCAAGGCATATCGACGCGGTTGAGGGTAAACCCGGCGTTCTTGACCGCTTCGGCCAGAGCCTCATGCGTCGGAACGCTTGTCTGATCCACATCGACATAAACAAGACCGGTTCCCATGTCCACGGTGACTTTTCTTACGCCGTTTATTCTCAGCAACTGCTGATCAACTTTCGTCGCTCAGAACGGACATGCCATACCGCTGACGTGCAAGACGACGCGATCAGCCGCGGGTTCCGCCAGGTTGTTGGCGCCGGTCGTCTCCGCCGCCGCGCTTGTATCGGTGGTCGTGGTCGGCTGGCTTTGACAGCCGATCAGTGCGAGAGCCAACACATTACTACAAAGCATTACTCGATTCACGTTGAATTTTCCTTACGATAAGTCGTACTGATCATCGAACGCACCAGCGCTGTTTTGCGCCGGTCACGCTGTGTTCACGAAGCTGTGGTCACAGGTCGCCGCTAGACGATGATCAAGCAGCGCAGCTCAAGAAGTGATGATGTAACAACGCCGGGCGGGCAATCTGGCGCGCGGGTACTTGAATAGAACCGCAGCGCCGAGCGAGGCGTGGAATGTCGGTCGAATGTGTAGCCCAGCGGGCGGTGTGAGTCCCTCACACGGCGCTGCTTGGTTACCAACTGCACAATGCCAACCAATGGACGGCAGCATTGGCAGCCGCACGATCCCTCATGCTCACAACATGCAAGGGGAAACTCAGCAGCGTTCGAACTCAGCGCGAACTGGGGTTCATCTTTATCGCAGCACGTTCGCTCGCCACACTGCGCCAACGAGTCGGTTGGGTTTGCGGTATTTGCTGCTCCCAGAACGCGCCACGAATCGCTGAGCGCAAACGTCATCGCGACGATCAACAGAATCACAAGTAGTCGAACCTTGGGCATGGAGCCTCCGCGTACCTTGAATACTTCGACGATTGTAGAGCGAATCCGCCCAGGAAGCGAGACTCTTGAGGTCGAAAGCGAAGATCCGCGGGTTACCACCGCGCGGCTATCGCCCACATGCGAACGGATTTGTAACTTGCCCCGATAGCTGCGCGGTGGTAACCCGCAGACTCTTGCGTCATACTGCCGCCGGGCCGGTTGACCTCTTGACATTCCATGCCTATCGCTCGTGGAGGCCCGATCATCCCAAGGGATATGTGCGCCAAGGCGAAGGAATTCTCTCGCCGGACACCGAGATGGCTGCGCAATACGATCGAAACGCGACGCGCCCACGAGTGATCTTCGACGACAAATTACAGCAGATTATTGTCGAAGGAACACGCGACATCTGCGATCGCAGAGACTGGCGGCTGCACTACATCGCGACCGAACCAACACACATACATACGCTTGTCAGTTGGATGGACGATGAGCTCTATTGGAAGTTCGCTCACGACACGCTCAAACGCCTCCTTGGAATGATGCTCGCCCAACATACGCGATCAAAAGGACGAAAATGGTTTGTACGCAAAGGGAATCGAAAGCGCGTGCGCGATCATGCCCATTACGATTACTTGATGAATGAATACCTGCCCAAACATAGCGGGCGGCGGTGGTCTGAGCGTGTCGAAGCGGGGATGTGATTTTCGGGGCGCAAGATCCGCGGGTTGCCACCGCGCGGCTATGGCCCACCTGCGAATGAGATTGCACTTCGACCCAATAGCTGCGCGGTGGTGACCCGCAGATGCAGTCGTAGCTTTTTTCGCTGATGCAGCTACTATCCTCGCCATGAGTTCAACGCCCCCGGAAACCGCTAGCGCACCCGCCACGAAATCGATGGAAGACATCGTCGCGCTGTGTAAACGGCGTGGATTTATCTTCCCAGCTTCGGAAATCTACGGCGGCATCAACGGGTTCTGGGACTTCGGCCCGCTGGGTGTTGAACTGAAAAACAACCTGCGCGATGCATGGTGGCACGACATGGTCCGCTGCCCCCCCGCCGGTCCCGATGGTGAACTGCTGACCATCGTCGGCCTGGATTCATCGATCATCCAGAACCCCAAAGTCTGGGAAGCCTCCGGCCACGTCGGTGGATTCAACGACCCGATGCAGACATGTCGCCAATGCAAGAAGTTATTCCGGGCAGATCATGTTTGGGAAATGCTAAAGGACAGCCCGTGGGTTAACTCGTTCGCTGAAACGATGGAGTATACCGCGTGGGAAGACCTGTTGAAATTCAATAGCGTTCGAGCATTCAAATGGGCTGAACGTAAAGGTAGGAAACTAGCTCAGGGTTTGGCTCTTGTGCGAAATCCGACAGTAACGATGTCTTGGCTATCCGAGGACTTGGAAAACGATCCCGAACTACAGCTGAGCATTCCTACGATCCTGCGATATATGGCAACAGAGCAGAAGGCTCGCACGGGATTGCAAACTCCGTGCCCTAATTGCGGCGGTGATCTCACTGAACCGCGCGATTTCAACCTGATGTTCGAATCACACGCAGGTGCAGTGAAGGATGATGCAAACAAAGTGTACCTCCGCCCGGAGACCGCGCAGGGCATTTTCCTCAACTTCAAGAATGTCATTGACACACAGCGCGTGAAGGTCCCCTTCGGCATCGCCCAAATCGGCAAAGCGTTCCGCAACGAAGTCACCCCTCGCAACTACATCTTCCGCTCGCGCGAGTTTGAGCAGATGGAGATGGAATGGTTCTGCCATCCCGATCAGTCCCAGAAGTGGTACGAATTCTGGGTTGAGCAGCGATTCAATTGGTGGAAATCCGTGGGCCTGACGGATGCCAACCTGATCCGACGGGATCACGACTCCGATGAACTGGCCCATTACTCCACGGCCTGCGCCGACGTCGAATACCGTTACCCCTTCACGGCCCCGGGGCATGGTGAACTCGAGGGCATCGCCCATCGAGGTTGCTTCGACCTCGACGCCCACCAGAAGGCCTCGAAAACGAAGCTGGAGTACTTCGACCAGGACCT
>CBDUST010000234.1:0-7519 GCA_965369945.1 uncultured bacterium
ACCACTGGTACGTTCACGCTCAATACCGAAGATCCTTCGCAGATGCTCTTCGATGTCCAGATCAAAACGGAGAGTGTGGATACGAACGCGACCGGCCGAAATAACCATCTCAAGAGTCCGGATTTCTTCAACGCAAAGCAGTTTCCGACGATCTCCTTCAAGAGCAAATCCGTTCAGAGCAGCGGCGAGAACATGTACACGGTCTTGGGCGACCTGACACTCCATGGCGTTACGAAGCCGGTCACCGTTCAGATGGAATTCGTTGGTCAGGGCGATAAGGGTGCGCGATTCGGGTATCGGGCTGGCTTCGACGTAACATTCAGAATCAAGCGCAGCGATTTCGGCATGGACTTCATGCAGGGAATGCTGGGTGATGAAGTGACGATCATGGTTGGTCTGGAAGGTGCTCGCCAGTAATCTGCGACGAGCTGGGGCGAAGAGGATCGAAATGACGGTCAACTTCTGGCCAGGCAGGTGCGCATGCTGACCACGATCGTGCTCGGCGTTGTCGTGCCGATGCTTGTATGTGGCGCTGTCTTGATCGTCGCGTGGCGGTTGAGGGATCGTGGGCGCTTGATCCGCGCGACCGCGCTGGGGTTGGGGTACTTGTCATGTCAGATGATCGTCGATGGATGGCCGGCCTTTCCACCTCATGAAACTTGGCAAGGGCTATTTGCGCTGGTCGTCGGTGCGATGATGATTGGCGGCATTGATGCAGTTGGCCGCCGGCCTTTGATTCTGCGCGTGATCGGCGCGGCGGTGCTTGCGGGCGCGATCGGCTGGTTGCTCGTCCTTCCCAATCAGGAGCATTTGTGGATTCACCGAACAACAGTGGCTGCATCGCTTTTGTTGTGGTTGCTTTTGATGCAGCCGATCGTGAGTCGTAGCCGTGGTGCTTTGGTATCGCTGCCGCTTTGTGTCGCGTTCGTTGGCGTGAGTCTCGTTCTTGTTTTGTCCGGCAACGCCAAGTTGGCACAGTTGGCGGGAGGTGCAGCGGCGTGCCTTGGCGGCGCAACTTTGATCGCATGGTGGCGGGTCGAGGCTGGACTTGGTGGCGAGTCGATTGCCGTTGCCGGCGTTCTCACGATCGGTTTGGCGTACAGCGGGCATTCACTCTCGTTCAGCAGTGTTCCCCCCTGGGCCTATCTGGTCGCCGTCGCAGCGCCGTTGGCGGTGTGGGTTGGAGCGCTTCGGCAATCACGAAAATCGGGTGGATGGAAAACCGTTGCGCTTACGACGTTGATCACCCTCTTGATCAGCGGCATCGCCGTGGCTGGTGCATTCATCGCATGGCGAGCAGATTCGGTTAACGATCCGTATTTCTAGAGCAGTTTCACTGAAGATGCAATGGCTGCCTACGCTATTCGCCTAGCGTAAGATAAATTTGCCGGTCCCAACCAGTCGATCGGCGCGACTCCGGTGGCACGGGCATCCTGCCCGTGCAGATGCCACGCCATGACAAGTCGCACGGGCAGGATGCCCATGCCACCGGATCTTCACACGGGTGAGCGTCCGATTGACTCGGGATGCCGCCGGCTTGAGGCAGCTACTTCGACCCGTTTCTGCCATGCTCTGACGCTACAAGAGCATTGAAACTGCTCTAGCGATACGGCACCTCATCCTCAAATCCCGCTTGAATACTTTGGTCCTGCGGTTTGGGGCGAATCTGATCGTTACGCTTGAGGATTCGCGCACAGGTGTTCCAGCGCAGGATCGCGTCGTCGTTGCCGGCTGGGCTGAGGGACTGCGCCTTCTCATATGAATCGAGCGCCTGCCGGAACCACTCGTAGGCAGCGTACCCCGGAGCGCCGCGCTCTAGTTGAGCTTTGGCCCAGCGCTCACAGGTTACCCCTGCGTAGTAAACCCGTTGGTACTCGTCGGTGAGTCGAGGCAGCAGTTCCTGCGCATGATTGACGGCAACGCGAAGCTTCCGACTGAATTGATCGGTCAACGACAGCAGAAGCAGCACGAGCGCTTGTTGGTTTTCCGAATCGACTCGAAGAACATCACGGCAGATACTCTCGGCGGCGCGTGGCTGGTTCAGAAGTCGATACTGCTCCGCTTTGGCGATCGCAGCCGGTATCGCTTCCTTTGAGATGGGCTTGAGCTCGGGCACGATTCTGCTTTCAGCATACCTCCGCTGACGAATGCGTGGTAGAAGCGGCTAGAGTCGGACCAAAATAAGCCCGGCAGCCACCGTCCCGGCCAACGCAGCGCTGTAGCAGCAAATCATCAGCACGACCCCCGCCCAGCGCATCCCAAAGTCCATCAGGACGTGGCGGATTCGGTGCGCACAGTGGAATGACGACAAGAAAATGACGCCAAACAGGGCGATGCGGACCGGCCAGAGCGTGACGAGCCCTTGCATTCGATCGTGTTGCGAATCAACGTCCTCGCCCATCATGAAAGGCACCGCGAAGCCGGTCACGAAGATCAGCACCGGCACGAACAGCGCCGCCATCACGCCGCCCGCTGAGAACAGCGACCACCAGAATGCTTCGTTGGTTTTCGTCAGATGGCTCACGGCCGAAACAATCCTCGCTCAATGCTGGGCATCCTTAGCGCTTCGCCTAGCGCAACGTTGCCCAAAGAATGAATCCCGATACGACGAACCAGGGGGCGAAGCCCGTGGCGATTGATATCACGATGTTTGGAACCTTGTCGTCGCCGATGCGCATCGGCATGACCATAGGTGTGAGATTGAACCACGTGATGGAATGCCAGGCTGCGGCGATCAGAGCGATCGTGTGTAGCCCAATCGACACGGGATGCTTGGCGAGGCTCAACAACGACTGGAAAGTTTCGGCATCACTCTTGCCGAGTTGATACAGCCACCACAACAGGAAGACGAGATAGCCGGCAACACACACGCTCGTTAGTTCGCGCAGCATGAACCAGCGGTACGCTCGCGTTCTGAGGAACCAATCTTTGGGGTATGGTCGTACAAGCGGCTTCCTCATCGCTTCCCCCAGGGCAAGAGGACGCGCTTATACCACGCATTGGTGGCGGCGACCTTGGCTTGCTGAATCGCCCCGGCCGGGTCTACGTTCTTGGGGCATACCTCAGTGCACTCGCCGACGAAGGCGCAGCCCCAAACGCCCTCTTCGGAGCCAATGATGTCTTGCCGCTCATCGGTTCCCTTATCGCGGGAGTCGAGGTTGTACCGATGCGCCAGGGCAAGCGCCGCCGGGCCGAGGAAGTCCGGGTCGCCGTCGAGTTCCGGGCACGCTGAATAACACAACATGCAATTGATGCACATGGAAAACTGCTTGAACGCGGTCAACTGGAACGGCGTCTGAAGGTATTCCTCATCCGTTTGATCGATGTCGTCGCGAATGATCCACGGCTTGACCGTCTTGAGTTTCTCCATGAAACCGTCCATGTCGATCACAAGATCGCGCTCGACTGGGAAGTTCGCCAACGGCTCGACGCGAATTGCCCTCGGAAAGTAGTCTTTGAGGAAGGCCGCGCAAGTCAACTTTGGGTCGCCGTTGAGCATCATCCCACAGCTTCCGCAGACGCCCATTCGGCAGCTCCATCGATACGACAGTGTGCCGTCCACGTTGTCCTTGACCCAGTTCAGTGCATCCAGAACGACCCAATGCTCGTGATAGGGCACGTCATAACTCTGAAAGGTCGATCGCTCGTCCTCATCAGGCCGGTATCGGAAGACTTCGAGAGTGATGGTCTGTTGCGGCATGGATTAGAAATGTCTGAATTCGTCGATCGAAGTTAGTTACGCACCGCTCTCCACAGTTTTCTCACCGTACACACGTTCCGCAGGCGGCCACATTAAAATGGCAACATTGAGGTCGTCGTTGCGTTGTCCAAACTGAGTGTTCATGGATCGATCGTCGCTTCGGTAAGCAAGGCTTGGATCCTATCCAGGAGTGAGGGGAGATTGTTTTGCACGGCTTCCCATACGACCTGGTCATCAATGATGTCGTAGCCATGAATCAGTACGTTGCGAAAGGCAATGATCTTCCGATAGTCGCCGAGCCTTGACGCGGTGTCAGGATCAGATTTGGCAAGACGGTTCAACGCTTCACCAATGATCTCGAATCGTCGTTCGACAGCTGATCGAAGCATCGCGTCGCCGGAATAATCATCCAAGGTTCGATCGGCAGTGAATTGTTGAATCATTCCTGCCGACTGGCGGACGTCTTCGAGCAGTTTGAGCGACTCAAGCCGCATAAAGGACCGTTCGGGTTTGGTTCACTGACTTGAGAAAATACGGGTTCTTGATGGCGCGCGTCATAACCAGGTCGACCTCCCGTTCAAACAGGCGCTGCAGCGCTTCGAGTAGGCCAAAGTAAGCATCAAAGTGTTCGCCCGGCTCGAGCGGCAGGAATTCGACGAGGAAATCAAGGTCGCTGGTTTGCGGATCGAAACTCCCATCCGCCGCCGAACCGAACAGCTCGAAACGACGAACCTTGAACTGCTCGCACAGCTGCTTCAGTTCCTCTTGCTTATCCTCAATCAGACGGTTCATGCGATCAACTTCTCGGTACAAAGATATATGAGCGCGAGAACTCATACTACGATTACTCGGCGGCGGTCTCCACAGGTTTCTCGCCGTACACGCGCTCAGCGGGCGGCCACTTGGTGATCACGACGTCCAGATATTCAAGGCGAGGCGATCCATCCTCGGTTCGATGCGCCATCGAGTGTTTGAGGAACTTCTGGTCATCACGTTCGGGGAAATCGGTTCTCTGATGGGAACCACGCGATTCTGTCCGCTGTCGCGCCGAATGGGCGACAGCCTCAGCCACCTCAATCATGTTCTCCAGCTCAAGCGCAGCAGTCAGTTCCGTGTTGAAGCAGTTGCTTCGATCATCGAGTTGGATGTTTGTGAGTCGCTTGCGCACCTTTGCGAGGGTGTCGCAGGTCGTCCCGAGCGATTCAGCCGTCCGGTAGATACCTGCACCAGATTCCATTGCGTCGTGCATATCGCTGCGAAGTGCAACGATTCGTTCGGAGCCGTTAGACCGATTTAGAAGCTCAGCGATCCGTGCCTGCTCGGTCGCAGTCTGAGATTGAATCGCCGAGACGTTGAGTTGTCCGCATTGACCAACATACGTCGCAGCCGCTGCACCCGCGCGCTTCCCAAACACAAGCAGTTTCGTTAGCGAATTCGACCCGAGCCGATTCGCGCCGTTGATGCTGATACAAGCACATTCACCCACCGCATAAAGACCCGGCATCGGTGTCGCGCCATGTATGTCGGTGTGAATCCCGCCCATCATGTAATGAATGACCGGCCGAACCGGGATCGGCTCATGCACCGGATCGATGCCCGCATAGTTCTTTGCAAGCTCACGAACGAACGGCAGCCGTTTGTTTATCTTCTTCTCGCCGAGGTGTCGGATATCCAAATGCACGACGTCGCCGAAGGGGCTGTCAATCGTGTTTCCCTTTTCGTGCTCCTTCACGAACGCTTGGGAGAGTCGATCGCGCGGTCCCAACTCCATCGTGCGTTTTTGCGGATGATTGGCATCGTGAACGTCCAACGGCTCACCAAGATCGTAATCGCGAAGGTATCGCTCGCCGTGTTTGTTGTACATCACGCCGCCTTCACCGCGCGCTGCTTCGGTGATGAGGATGCCTGTGCCGGGCAAACCAGTTGGGTGATACTGCACAAACTCCATGTCCTTGAGCGGAACGCCCGCGCGATAGGCCAGCGCCATGCCGTCGCCGGTTTTTATCGCGCCGTTGGTGGTGAACGGGAAGACTTTCCCCGCTCCGCCGGTGCAGAGAATCACCGCTTTCGCGCCAATACATCGAATTTGGCCGGTGCGCAATTCGATTGCGGCAACGCCTTGGCAGCGCCCATCTTCAACCAGCAGTTTCGTTGCAAACCATTCGTCGTAGCGCACCACCTCATCGTATTTCAACAAGGTCTGAAACAGCGTGTGCAGCATGTGGAAGCCGGTCTTGTCAGCTGCGAACCACGTGCGCTCGATGGTCATTCCGCCGAAGGGACGGACCGAAACCCGCCCGTCCGGCTCACGGTTCCACGGACACCCCCAATGCTCCATCTGGATCAGCTCGCGCGGCGCTTCCTCGACGAACAGCTCGACCGCGTCCTGATCCGCCAGCCAATCCGACCCGCTGATCGTGTCGTAACAATGGGCCTCGAGCGAGTCGTTGTCCTTGATGACCGCCGCCGCCCCTCCTTCGGCAGCGACCGTATGACTTCGCATCGGGTAAACCTTGGACACCACCGCCACCGACAGGTTCGGATCAAGCTCAGCGATCGCGATAGCTGCGCGCAGCCCCGCCCCTCCACCTCCAACGATCACAATGTCATGCTGCAAAGCCTCTGACATTCACCTCACCGACAAGCCACAGCGTAAAGCGGCGCACCCCCCAAACAAGCGACACACATTAGCGGAAGAGGGCGCGAAGTGCCAAGCGTGTCTCGCCGCCAGGCAATCCTCACCTGCACCGGCCAAATCAAAACCAATATGGCAGGAATCCCTGCACCCATCGCACGATGTGGTAGATCATAACGAGAAGGGTTAGCGCTCCGACGCCCGCTGCCGTCCATCTCCGAAGGCGCAGCGTGGCAAGAAGCAAACCCACTGAGATTGCGAAGACGATGATGAAGCCCGCGAACTTGTAGCCGTGGTCGTACCAGCGATCAATACCTCTCATCGCTGACGGCTGACTGTCAAAATAGAGTGCGACGAAGTAGAAGGCACTGCAACCAACGCTCGCCCACGCCTCCCATGGGATTCGCTTTCGATGCGACGACGCAAACGTCGAACCATCATCCGGGTCGAACGGCCGCCCACATTCCGGACAGGTCTGACTTGGCAGAAGTTCGAGATCGTATTTGCAATCCAGGCGATACATTACAAGCGTTCGCAACCAATTAGTCCGTGGTTTCCGAATCACCATCATTGAACAATCGGAGATAGCTCTGGTAAATGAATCTTCGATTGCGTACTTGACGTGTGAACTCGTACAGAATGTTGCAGTCGACTAACTTTGAGACCAAGTCGTTGGCAGTTTGGTATGTCTTTCCAATCAAATCCTGAACTTCTTTTGCCGATACGATCGGATGTTCATAGAGGTGCTCAAGGACACGATGGCCGTTGCCAGCGGCGCGGCCCAATCGCGAGGTGATGATTAGGCGATGATCTTCACGAAGCAGGAGTATACTTCGAGCCGTCTCTGTTGCCTCGCCGCTGATTTCAATAACACCACGAAGGAAAAAGGCAACCCATTGCTCCCAATTCCCGGAGTCGCGTACAGCTTGCAAATGGTCGTAGTATGTCTGTTTATGCTTCTTGAAGTAGTAGGAGAGGTAGAGGACAGGTTTAAGTAGTACTTGTCTTTCGCACAATAGGAATGTGATAAGCAGTCGCCCAATGCGCCCGTTGCCATCTAGGAAGGGGTGAATAGTTTCGAACTGAGCGTGCGCTAGGCCTATCTTGATCAGTAGTGGCAGCTTCGAGTCTTCGTGCAGGAATGTCTCTAACTCTGCCAAACATTGAGCCACCTCATGTGGGGG
>CBDUST010000235.1:0-7517 GCA_965369945.1 uncultured bacterium
GTCCCTCGTGCCGTGATTCGCGTGACCACCCAATCTCCTTCAGCGATCTGCTGTTCGACCGTTACGTGAAGATCGGGATACGTTTGGCGAATGCCGATGACGTGATCCTTGGCACCCTCAAGCCCAATGGCGTAGCTGGTATTCTCGTGGACCTCGACGTAGTCGGGCGAGACGAACGAGCCAATGTCATCGACGTTCCCGGTGTTTACAACGTCCTCGAGGTAGCGTCGAATCAGCAGCTTGTTCTCATCCGTTGACATTCAAACGCTCGCTTGGCCCCCACGATCGCTCCATGATATGCCAAGCCATGACGGCGGTATCGAGCAGCGTCGCAGCGCCTGCAGATCACTTGATCCTGCAGTTAGCCTTATCATGCTCGTACATGCCGCAACCGATGCGGAAAGAAGCGAAGGACAGGACCCATGCCCGAGAAGATCGCGCTCTTTTGGCCCGGTGATTACCGCACCAAGCCCAACGAGCTGGCTCTGCCAAGTATCACCCACGCCACCGAGCAGCTTGAAGCAGCGCTGACCAAGCTCGGCAGAAGCAGCTATCGCATCGACGGCTACCTCACCAAACCACACGAAGCGATCGAGAAGCTCGCACCCATCGATGATCCGATGATCGGCGTGTGCGTCCATTGGTTCTACGGCCCACACACCACCGACGGCGTCGTAGGCAAAAACAATCCCTTATTGCTCGCAAGTAATTTCTCGGGAACCTGGCCCGGTCTCGTCGGCCTACTCAACACCGGCGCGTGTTTGGCCAGCCTAGATCGAACCTTCTCGCGCATCTGGACCAGCGACGACGACTGGAGCGCTGATGCGCAATTCATGGAGCGCCTTGAGCAGTGGTGTAACACCGGCTCGATTACCTATCGCGAAGATGAGCTGTCGTTGGACGCAACTGTTTCTACCGAAGCGCAAGCCATCGCAGATTCCGTGGCCCAGCAATTCCGGCAACGCCGAGCACTTGCGCTCATGCTGGGCGATACCTCCATGGGGATGATCAACGGTTACTTCGGCCCACGACTACTCAATCCCATCGGCTTCACTGAACACAAAGTCGATCAAGCGTGGATCATTGATCGGGGTAAGAGGATCGATGTCAAGCGCATCGATGAGGCTTTTGGATTCGTCAAACAAGCGGGCGTGACGTTCCATTGGGGCGAAGCCGAGGCGGCCGATTTCGACGAGCATGCGACACGCGAACAGCTTCGCGATTACCTGGCGGTGCTCGATCTGATCGACGAATTCAAAGCGGACTGTCTGGGTTGGCAGTATCAACTTGGTTTGTTGCCGTTGCGCCCGCCTTCTGATTTCGCTGAGGGTTTGTTCAATTCCGCGTGTCGGCCCGAATCCAATGGCGACACAATCGCCACAGCCACGGAAGCGGATCAGGGCAATCTTGTTCCGATGGAGATGATGAAACGCCTGCTCAAAGAGAAGGGTTTGCACCAGGCGGTGATGTTCCATGATGTCAGATGGGGCGGCGAGCACGACGGCCGGTTTGTGTGGGTGCTGCTGAACTCCGGTTCGTGCGGGGCGTATGCGTTCAATCACGATCCCAATACGCTTGACGGTGTACATTCCTATCGCCAACCCGCAGGGTACTTCCCCGTTCCCGGCGGAACGTTCGCAGGCGAGAGTTTGCCCGGCGAAATCACATGGGCGCGCTGTTACATCAGCCACGGCGAATTGTGGATGGATATCGGTATGGGAGAGGTCTTGAAACTTCCGGGGGCAAAGCGTGATGCGTGGTGGGAGGGAACGACGCGGCAGTGGCCGTTCATGGCCGCTGATCTTGGCGTGAGCCAGGAGACCATCATGGCGCATTACATGTCAAACCACGTGGCTGTGGCGTATGGCGATATCTTCCGAGAAATGATCGCACTGAGTCGGGCACTTGGGATCAACGTGCGCATACTGAGAGGCGCGTGATGGATGCGTTTCTCGGCATCGATGTCGGCACCGGCAGCGCGCGAGCCGGCGTGTTCGACCACGAAGGTAATCTTCTAGGTACGGCGACACATCCGATTCAGATGTGGCGACCCGAGCACGACTTTGTTGAGCAATCGTCGGACGATATCTGGAGGGCATGTTGCGCTGTGGTGCGCGATGCAGTTGATCAAGCGGGAGTCAGCGCAGACCAAATCAAGGGGATCGGTTTCGATGCCACCTGTTCACTCGTTGCGTTGGATCGGACCGATCAGCCGGTGTCGGTCAGCCCCAGCGGGAATGATGAGCAGAATATCATCGTGTGGATGGATCACCGTGCTGTCGAGCAGGCGCGGCGCATCAACGAGACGAATCATAATGTGCTGCGATATGTCGGCGGCGTGATCTCGCCTGAGATGCAATCGCCCAAGCTGCTTTGGTTGAAAGACAACCTGCCTCGAACGTGGGAGCGTGCATCACAATTCTTCGATCTGCCGGACTACTTGACGTATCGCGCAACCGGTGACAGCACACGATCACTGTGTACGACGGTCTGTAAATGGACATACCTTGGCCACGAACAATCAGACCGCAGCGACAGTATCGGGCGATGGGATGAATCGTTTTGGCACGACATCGGTCTCGGTGAACTTGCCGATGAGAATTTTACGAGAATCGGTCGGCTCATTCGCCCCATGGGAGAAGCGGTCGGCAAAGGACTGACCCAAGCAGCGGCGTGGGAACTCGGCTTGAAGCCGCAAACGCCGGTCGGTGTCTCGATCATCGACGCGCACGCAGGCGGTCTCGGCGTGATCGGCGCAGCGCTGGACGGGGCTGCGCCCTCACCGCAGGACATGGAGCGCCGCCTCGCTCTGATCGGCGGCACGTCGAGTTGCCACATGGCCGTAGCAAACGAAGCCCGTTATATCCCTGGGGTATGGGGACCGTACTTCTCAGCTATGATTCCCGATCTGTGGCTCAACGAAGCCGGCCAGTCCGCCACCGGCGCTTTGATCGATCATGTGATCTTCAGCCATGCGCGTTCAGTTGATCTGCGTGATGAAGCAAAAACACAGGATCGCACGATCTACGAACTGCTCAACGATCGGTTGAACGCCCTGGCAACGAATGTCGAGTTTTCTGCTGCGCTCACCAGCAGGCTTCACGTATTGCCTTATTTCCACGGCAACCGTTCGCCACGCGCCGATCCAACCCTTCGCGGGATGATCTCGGGCTTATCACTGAGCGATACGATTGACGATCTGGCATTGCTTTACCTTGCAACGATTCAAGCGGTTGCGCACGGCACACGCCACATCATCGACACGCTCAACAACCACGGCTACTCAATTGATACGATCTTCGCCTGCGGTGGGGGAACGAAGAACACGGTGTTCTTGCGCGAACATGCGGACATCACTGGTTGCAAGATCGTCTTGGCCCAAGAGCCCGAAGCAGTGTTGCTCGGCGCCGCGATTCTTGGGGCCGTTGCCGGCAGCGCTTATGGCTCGGTACTTGAGGCGATGAGCGCCATGAGCCGGGCCGGTCAAACGATCGAACCAAGCGGCGGAGCAGTCGTCCAATACCACAACGCCAAGCACGCAGTCTTTCGCCGCATGTATGAGGACCAATTGGCCTATCGACGTTTGCTGGACGACGGGGCCCGGTCGGGCGCTGAGGGGTGACCGATCGGTTCGCGTCCTACCGAATAGTAAACGAACCCCAATCGTTCCATCTGATCACAGCGATAAATGTTGCGCCCGTCGAAGATGACCGGTTCGTTGAGTGCCGCCGACATCTGCTTGAAACTGGGCTGGCGAAACTCACTCCACTCCGTGCAGATGATGAGCGCATCGCATCCTTCGAGCACTTCATACATATCCTCAACGGCGATCGCTTCGGGAAGCTCCTTGGACAGGTTGGGCAATGCGACGGGATCAAACGCGCGGACGTGTGCACCGGCCGCTAACGCCTCGCGCATCAAACTCAGCGACGGCGCCTCGCGAATGTCATCCGTGTCCGGCTTGAACGCTACGCCCCAGAAGGCAAGCGTTCGACCCTTGAGCTGCCCCTTAAAGTGCTCAGTGATTTTGTTGAAGAAATATCGGCGTTGATCGTTATTCACTTCGTACACGGCTGCGGCGATCTTGCAGTCGTAACCGACGGATTTGCCCATTCCGATCACGCCGAGGATGTCTTTGGGAAAGCACGATCCGCCGAACCCCAGGCCCGGATGCAGGAACTGTCTGCCGATGCGATGATCGGCGCTCATTCCCTCGCGCACCGCACGAATATCAGCGCCGTAATACTCGCACAAGTTGGCGATCTCGTTGATGAAGCTGACCCGGCACGCCAGGATCGCGTTGGAGGCGTATTTGATCATTTCGGATGAGGCGACATCGGTGATGATGATCGGATTTCCCTGGCGTACGAACGGATCGTACAGATCGCTCAGCCGCTCAGCCGCCGCATCGTCGTCGACGCCGCAGATGACCCGATCCGGCCGAAGAAAGTCATTGACCGCAGCGCCCTCCTTGAGGAACTCGGGATTGTTGGCGATGAAAAAAGGCCGGCTCGTTTGTTGCCCAATCAGATCGCGCACACGATCCGTCGTTCCCACCGGCACTGTTGACTTCACCACGACGAGCTTCGGACCGACATCGCTTGAGCTACACTCAATCGCCTCTGCGATTTCTTGGGCCGCTGCCATCACGGCTGACAAATCAACGGACCCTTCATCATCGGCAGCGGGCGTCCCGACACAGATGAAAATGATTTCGGCTTCCGTGTAGGCTTGATGCTTGTCGGTGGTGAAGTGAAGCCGGCCGGCGTCGATGTTGCGCGCGATCAGCTCGCTGAGCCCCGGCTCGTGGATCGGGCATTCGCCGCGGGCCAGCTTCGCAATCTTCTCTTCGTCGATATCAAGGCAGGTAACGTCGTTGCCGGTGTTGGCAAAGCCAGCGCCGGAAACAAGTCCGACGTACCCCGTGCCGACCATCGTAAGCTTCATCGTCGATTATCCTCAGCTCGGGCGCATGTCACTTCCCGCACCTATCCATACTACTCACAAGAGGCTCGGGATCGCTGCGGAATATGTTCGCCAAGCCCGACTCGCTTCTCGTCAGCGCACCTTCCATCTGTAATAAGGATCGTTTCACCGCCAGAGCGGGCCCAGCCTGATCGCAGCTACCACTGAATCCGTGCAGGCCTCCAGCAGCGGAAACCACGCGATGGCATGGGATGATGATTGGCAGCCGATTGCGCCGCATGGCCTGACCGGCCGCGCGTGCGGCGTTTCCTCGCCCGCCGGCCATCGTCGCCAACTCGCCGTAACTGCGCGTTTCACCTCTCGGTATCGATCGGCAGGCCTCCCAACATCGACGCATGAACGGGCTCGCTGTCGGCGTGGGAATATCACCAAAATCCACCACCTCGCCGGCAAAGTATCGCTCCAAACGCGCGGCCAACTCCGGCAGCAGACTCTCATCTTGGATTGCATCATCAGGTAACTGGTGGCAATCGTCAGTCAGCTCGAGCCAGGTTGTCTTGAGCCGCCCGTCTGCTTCGTTGATCAGCCCAAAAGGCCCGGTCGGTGTGTCGATAACACGGTAACGTGCGCGTTCTTTAGGGAGCATGTGTCTTCATCCTCTTTTCGAACCGACCCAGACCGGTAATCGGTGTCAAAGCTCCGGCTCGCCGAGTTGGGCAACGAAACGCCGCGGCGGCGGTTGTTTCGGTGGTCGCTGAGCGAGGCCGTGAATGATATACAAGATTAATGCCACGGCGAGCGTGATACCCGCGCCGACCAGATGGATCGTTCGACGACGACCGAGCGCGTCGGCCTTGGTATCGGGCGATTTTCCAAAGACAATACGATCCGCTTCAGGAGCACTCTGAATCGAGGCGGCGGCGGCATCGTTGCAGATCACCAGATACGATCCGGGCGCGTCAATTTCCATCTCGAAGAGCGCAGCGCCGTTTGTGCCGTCGACGACATAGTCGTTCGTTCCGCCGATCAGGACGACTCCCATCGCCCGATTGTCTGCATCGACCACCGTCAGTGTTACGAAATTGACCGGGATTTCTGCAGGCGATTCGTAGTATACAAGGCTCTTGCCGGCTTCGAGATCGATTTCCCACCATTCCCCGAGCGCGAATCTCTGGCCGCTTTTCGCCCAACGTTCAATCGGACGTTGCGCGTAGTATAAGGTTAGCGCGGAGCCGGCAACTACGACAACCAGCGCGAGCAAGTTGTAGATCGTTATGCTCCTGCGTTGGGCGATGGGGCGCTCCTCTTCGCATTATTGTGGCAGGCTTACCAGCGGCAAGTGTAGCGATGAAGCCCGATCGTGCCCAAGTCATCGCTGCGGTTCTGTCCATTCCAGATCAACCACCAGCGGAAGATGATCCGAGGCTGACGCTGTGTCCTCCGCTCGCAACCCGTGAGATAGCAACGACTGGGGAGCCAGATCGACCGAATCCAACACAAACGCGCCACGGACCCGAAACTGTGGAATCGAATACAGCAAGTAATCCAGCCGTCCCGGCACGAACGGCTGTTTGCGATCTGACCATGTCGCGTTCGACAACCCGTCGAGTTGGTACGGCTCAGCTTCGATCAACGAAAGATCAGTCAGGTCGAGCTGAGTTGTCAGCAAGTCCAGAGGTCGGCGCGATCCGACAAGATTGAAGTCGCCGGCAACGATGACGCCGTCGAATGACCCTGACTCGGCCAGCTTTCGCAGCTGCTCGCGAATCGTTTCGGCTTCCAGAATACGAATGAAATCTTGTTTACTGCCGATCCCACCGCAACATCGAAGATGAACGGACACACACAACAGCTGTTTGTCGGCTGTCTTGATAACAGCGCCGGCCACGCGCAGCGATCGATCGGGCCAATCGGGGTAGGGCAGCAGCTCGAACGGCTCAGCTGATTCGAGCGGTAGTTTCGACGCGATTGCGCACCGAAGGTTACGGCCGCCTTCGCCGAGGACAACGGTCCACTCGTTTGGTGGTTCAGACGACAGTCGTTGATTGAGAAACGATTCGAGCTGCGAGGCGGAGTTGCGATCCCTTAATTCCTGCAGGAAAATCACATCCGGATCGATTGCGGTCAGCACGCGCGCGAACGCTTCTGGTTTACGCATCAATGCTCCATTGGCTGCATTCCAGCTCATAGCGCGAACCACCCCCGCCCCCACCCCCGGAATTTTGGCCGGAAGGGAGGTGGTGATCGCTCTGTCTGTAACATCAAAAGGCGCAAGCTCGCAATCAAGAACGGCGCTTTGATCTACGATTCGTTGTTGCGCATCGAGGCAGATGAGTTTCCCGCGCAGTTGACGGCCGGTGAATACCGCTGGGACTCCTTCAAGTTTCATGCCACGCTCGAGGCGGAACTCAAATCGTCGGCTGGCATGGGTCGGCCCGAACGTGAAGCCGATGTCGTATGGATTCAGCGATCGTGCATTGGGTACGGTCGAGAGAAGTACGACTCCGCCATCGCGATCAGTCGGGCTGAGGATGATGTCGAGATCCGCGCCGTTCAATCCAAATGCGTTGCGCCCCGTCGACTCGTTGCCG
>CBDUST010000236.1:0-7509 GCA_965369945.1 uncultured bacterium
CAGTGGCACGGGCATCCTGCCCGTGCGCGCGACCGGATTGCGCTCCCACTGGCTTTGAGCCTTCATACTGCGCATCACTGAGGGCGCGCAGCGCTTCGCCCTTCATCCGATCATCTGACACCTTCACATACCACTGATCGCTCAGGTACGGCTCAATGGGCACGTGCGAACGATACGAATGACCGACACTGTGGGAATAGTCGCGCACATCTTCCAGCAGATCGTGATCTTTGAACCACCGCACGATCCACTGGCGTGCTTCTTCTCGCGCTAAGCCGACAAGCGGCTGGGCTTCGTCGGAGCAATCATCCCAACCGTGATCGGTGGAGATAGAAGCGTCCGGCGCGAGGACGTTGATCACGGGTAGGTCATGGCGCAGGCCGATGTCCCAGTCGTTGGGATCGTGCGCGGGAGTAACCTTGAGGAAGCCGGTCGCAAACTCAGCTTTGGGATCGTCCGGGTCACCGCCCATCGACTTGGGCAGCACCACGTAATCATCGGCAACGATCGGTATCTCACGATTGACGATCGGCAGGCGAACAGTCTTGCCGACTAATTGCTCAGCGCGCGGATCTTTGGGATTTATCGCAATCGCCGTGTCGCCGAGCATGGTTTCGGGGCGTGTGGTGGCGACGGTTATATATTCAACGCGGTCGCCGCCCGCTGAAGCGGGCTGCGCCGGGAGGGAGGCGGGCTGCGCCGGGGGAGAAGCGGGGTGCGCCAGGGGGTAGCGCAGGTACCACATGTGGCCCTGCACTTCCTCCATCTCGACTTCGTCATCCGCCAAAGCGGTCAGTGTCACCGGATCCCAATTCACCAGCCGTTTACCACGATAGATCAGCCCATCCCTAAATAGGCGGAAGAACGCCTCGCGGACCGCCCGAGCGCACATCTCATCCATCGTGAATCGCGTGCGACTCCAATCACAGGAGCATCCCATCGCCTTGAGCTGTTCGATGATCGTGGCTTCGTACTCATCCTTCCATTGTTGAACTGTGGCGACGAACTGCTCGCGCCCCAGATCGACCCGCTTTTTACCCTGTTGAAGGAGGCGTTTTTCGACGACAGTTTGCGTAGCGATGCCTGCGTGGTCGGTGCCGGGCATCCAGAGAGTGTTGAAACCGCGCATCCGGTGATAGCGAATCAAACAGTCCTGGAGCGTGTTGTTCAGGGCGTGCCCCAAGTGCAGGGGAGCCGTGACGTTTGGAGGCGGAATTACGATGCAGTATGCCCGCTCATCGCCATCACTCGGCTCAGCATGGAAGGCGTCGGAAGCCTCCCACTTGGCGCGCACCTCAGCCTCAGCTTCGGCCGGAGCGTACGATTTGGAGAGTTCACCAAGCATCATGAGCGGCCCATCATAGTGTTCATCGATTCCGGGGGCGGGGGCGGGAGCGGACCGTGCAGCGATCACGATCAATACATTGCCTAACCCTCATCGGCGTGCTGGTGAGTAGTGGTTTGATCAGCTGCTCCGAACAGGGGGACACTTCTTCGGCCAACGCCGCATCCACCTCTCAATCGCCCGTCACGCAGGAAGCGATCGAGGCAGCGCTGGCGGCTGCGCAACAGTATTTCGTCCAGCAGAGACTCTCCAACGCTGAACTCATCCTGCGCAAGCTTATTGAGCGAGCACCACAGGAGTACCGAGCGCACGAACTGCTGGGCCAGGTTGTGTTGTCACAGGCCATGCAACCGGCAGAAGAAGCTGATCCACAAGCTGCGGCCCAAGCGATCGTCGAAGCCTACGAGGAGTACCGCCAGGCCACGCAGCTTATCCCTGACCAGGTCGATCCGACTTTAGCGGCGGGCTTACATCAAAGCGCAGGCGAGATCGCCTCGATCGCAGGTCGCCTTGACGATGCGCTGACCCATTTTGAACGTGCAGCTCAGCTCGATCCCACAAACCCGAAGCACCCGCTCTACCAAGGGCAGATTCTGTTACAGACACGAATGCTGCCGGAGGCGCGGCGCGCCCTTGAGCGCGTCCTGATCGTCGATCCCGACGAAGCCTACGCCCATGCATCGTTGGCCATGATCGCACTTGAGCAAGACGATCAGGCCAAAGCGATCGCGCACATTGTCGAAGCGCGACAGATTGATCCAAAAGATATAAGTCTACGTGTGCAAGAGGCCCGAGTGCGTCGTCGTTGCGACCAGCCACGGCGAGCGCTGGAACTGCTGATATTGTTGACGGAGCAGGAGCGGGCGGAGGAAGCTGTCGCCTCCGAGATCGCCTCCTGTTACCGCCAGTTGGGGCAGCCGACCCAGGCAGCGCAGGCATGGCGGCACCGATATCAGTTGCGACCAGAGGCGTGGCAAGCGGCTGCGCACGCGGCTGAGGCATACTTCGCAGCCCAGCAGCGCGACGAGGCTCTGTGGTGGTACGAACGGGCACGGCTGGCGGCGCCCAATTCGCCCCAGGTCAAAGCGCTACAGAAGACGATCGGAATGGTAGAGGATGACCCGTGAGGATCGAGCAGGTTTGTGAATAGCTTCACGAACTCTCTGATGAGCCACCACCACCGTCCGAGGAACGATAGTCGTCCGGCATGACGCGACGACCCGCTTCCGCCCAAGGATCGGTGGGGCGGGCGGACGATCGCTGTTTTCGCTGCTCCTGGCGGCGGTAATGAGATCGGGTGAGCAACATCACGCCGATGAAGAATACCACTAGCAGCACAGCGGTTGTTCCAATCAGGACCGCAACATCCCCAGTTTGAAGTGCCGAAGGGCCGGTGGCCGACAGAAGGCTAAGCGCCATGCCAGCAGTATAGACGCCGTGTTTTGGGTGTCCCGGCCGCAACGGCCCCGTAGTGGATGCCTACCATCTTTGGGACGGGGCTGGCATAGGAGTGTCGTAGGAGGATTTATCGGTAGATGCAGTCGTCCAGCAAGCCAACCAAATCAGGCAAGTCCGGACCGTGGAGGGCAAAGGGGTGAAGGGATGCGCGATGATCGCCGATGCCCAACGGGACCGGCTCGGCTTGGAGTCTGGCCGCACCCGCCAGCGGATTTCAATCGTATCGGACCATAAGAACCCGTAATCACGAGAGAACCATGACGCAGCTGAATCGCATTCGTAGCACCGTCGCCGCGCTCATCGCCGCCCTCTGCCTGGCACTGGTTATGGCGGGCCAAACCACCGCCCAGGATCAGGCGCGAGCATCGGGGAGCTGGCCCGAATCAACGCGAGCCCTGCGGGACTGGTCGCAATCGGTTTGGGACTCTGCTCGCCAAGGGAATTCCTCCGCTTTGGAGGCACAGTTCAGCCGAATCCCATCCGGGCCAGACAGTGACTCAGTACGTTCGCTGCGAAGCAGTATTGCCCGGCATAACGAGAACCGCGTGGAGGCCCGCGCCACGCGCGACGAGGCACGCGCCGAAGCACGGGAGAAGATGCACGAGTTTCTGGCCTCGGGCGAGGTATCCAGGGCGTTGCACGAAGCGGTGATGGTGCAGACGCTCAGCGACGACCTTCCGGCTGTCGTTCGTGAACGAGACATCGAACAGGTCATCTCTAAAGCGAAGTCCGCACTTCCGAAGGCGGAACGGGAAGGCGACTGGCTGCTGGCCAGGGAGTTGCTGTACCGGCTGAATATTCTCTATGAGCCCACGTCTCGGTACAAGGACGATCTGGACCGAGTGACCCGGCGGCTAACGCTGCTGGCGCACTACGCGCCTCGGCGCCTTCACGAATTGCGCAATCGTCAAGCTGAGCGATTCGGTGAGGAGCCGCTGGCTGAGTTCAACCCGGCGGTGGGTGAGGACTGGAAGCAGCGGATGCGTGGGGTCCAGGCCCGTATGACCAAAGAAGCCCTGCGGCGCGCCGCCCAGGACCATATCGAAGGCGAAGGATACCGACCGCTGCTGGAAGGTGGTCTTGAGCACCTTCGCCTCCTGGTCACAACCACTGACCTGACCGAGACCTTTCCGCAGCTTGGTGATCGGGTGCGAGTGGAGCGTTTGGTCGCCTATATCGACGAGCAGTTGGAAGTCTTGGCCCAGACGCCGGACGCCGCCATGAGCTATCACCGATGCTCGAAGATGTTGGACGGTCTGTTGGAAGCATCGGACCGAACGATCAAGCTTCCGCCAGAGGTGATTTACCGTGAGTTCGGTGATGGGGCGATGACCAACCTGGATCAGTTCTCTGAGATCATCTGGCCGGAAAAGATTCATCGTTTCAATCAGTCGACACAGGGGAGCTTTGTGGGAGTGGGAATCCTGATTCGCCACGACGAGAAGCGCGAGATCAAGGTTGTCACGCCGTTAGAGGGCACGCCCGCCTACTTTGGAGGCATCAAGCCAGACGATCGAATCATAGAGGTCGATGGCGCTGCGACATTCGGCTGGACGCTCAATGATGCCGTCGATCGGATCACCGGAAAAAGGGGAACAGAAGTTGTGTTAGGGATCCGACGTGAAGGCGTCGATGATCTGATTCCTTTCCCCTTGACTCGCGACGTGATCAAGCTTCGCTCGATCAAGGGGTGGTGGAAAACAAATCTGACGGCCGACGGCGATCCTGAATGGGATTGGTTCATCGATCCGGAAAGCCGCATCGCCTACATCAGGGTAACGGGGTTCAGTGGGGATACCTATAACGACCTCAGGGCCGCATGGAGCCAGATCACGAAATATGGCAGAGAGCGACCCAACGGTCTGATCATCGACTTGCGCTACAACCCGGGTGGGTTGCTGGCATCAGCCGTCGAGGTTAGCAATCTGTTCGTCGCCGAAGGGCTCATCGTGACCGGCGAGAACAAGTACGGTCACGAGACTCTTGCGGGCCGGACCGCTGAACGTAACAAGGCGGTCATCGCCAACGCGAATGTTCCAACAGTGGTCCTGATTAACGAAGGCTCAGCAAGCGCCAGCGAAATCGTCGCGGGTTGCCTGCAAGCCCACGACGCGGCGGTAGTGATCGGGCAGCGAAGCTTTGGCAAGGGCAGCGTGCAGACGGTCCACCTCATTACGGTCGAGACACCGCGCACCAGCGAGTCCAAATTGAAGCTGACAACCCAGTACTACCGGCTCCCACCGAACGCCGAGCAACGTCGGCTTGGAAAGAAAGGCAACCTCGTTCACAAACGGTCCGGCGCGAAGACCTGGGGTGTCGAGCCAGACATCAAGGTGCAGCCTACCCCGCAGCAGCGCGACGACACGTACAAGACGCGGCTCGAGGCCGATATGATCCCAAAGGACGAGAATGGCAATCTGGACCCCAATTCGCCAGATCGTGTTGACATCAACACCTTGCTCACGGAGGGAATGGATCCACAACTGGAGACGGCACTGCTCATCCTCCAGGCCAAGGCGCTAGCTGCACTGGCCGGAGAGCACGCAAGAGCCGAAGATAAAGGTGATGCGGTCGCGGTTGCTGATCGCTAGCTAGTATCCTTTGTTGCTGATTGTTTGTTGGGTCTGACCGATCGAGCCCGCTGTGAGGTCGTGCTTCGCTTGGCGAGAGAATTGATGTATGTCCACGATGACGACGCGATCGGCCGCTGACGAGAATCTTGCGGCGAAGCTGCCTGATGAGATGCTCAAGAAGTGGCTACGCGATATGTTGCTGATCCGCGAATTCGAAGTGCGGACCATGCAGGCGTATCAAAATAAACTCATCGGCGGGTTCTGTCATATCTATGTTGGGCAGGAGGCCGTCGCTGTCGGCGCGATCGCGGCGTTGGAGCCCACCGACCCTATTATCACCGCCTATCGAGACCACGGTCACGCATTGGCGCGCGGGATGGATCCGAAATACTGCATGGCGGAAATGTTCGGCCGCATCGGCGGATGCGCCAAAGGCAAAGGCGGCTCGATGCACATGTTCGACAAGCCGCATCATATGTACGGCGGACACGGCATCGTTGGGGCCCAATGCCCGCTCGCCGCCGGACTTGCCTTCGCCAGAAAGTATACGGACGAAGTTATCGAGAACCGCGCCTCCAGCGGCGTCGCGATGTGTTTTCTCGGCGACGGCGCGCTGAATCAGGGCGCGTTCCACGAGGCGATGAATCTCGCCGGCGTGTTGAATCTACCCGTCATGTATGTCCTTGAGAACAACGGCTACGCGATGGGTACGTCCGTTGCCCGCGGAACGACCATGGCTCACGAACTCTCCGCAAAGGCGGCCGCGTACGGCATGGAGAGCGCGTCGATTGACGGCATGGACGTGATGGAAGTTTACAACGGCATGAAACCGATCGTTGATCGGTGCCGCAGATCGGTACAACCGGCCTTTGTCGAAGTGCGCACATACCGCTACAAGGGCCACTCGATGTCTGATCCGCGCAAGTACCGCACCAAGGATGAGGAGAAGCAGTACGAAGCGCAGGATCCCATTGAGAAGTTGGCTCAATTCTTGATGGCCGAACGCAAGCTTTCCGAGGCTGATCACGATTCACTTGCCAAGGAGGTGCGCAAGCAGGTGCGCGAAGCACGCAAATGGGCGGAAGCGTCTCCTGTGCCGGATGCCGAGGAGTTGTATACCGATGTCTATGCAGACCAGTGGGGGCCCTATCGAGGAACGAGTCTTCCTCCGATGATCACTGGTGACTCGGGGCAGCAGCCATGACTCGGCAAATCGAATATCGAGATGCGCTGCGCGAAGCCATGACTGAAGAGATGCGCCGTGACCCACGCGTGTTCCTTATGGGCGAAGAGGTCGCCGAATATAACGGCGCCTACAAGGTATCGCGCGGCATGTTGGACGAGTTTGGCCCGAAGCGGGTGATCGATACACCGATCTCTGAAACCGGCTTCACCGGATTGGGTATCGGCGCTGCCATGATGGGACTGCGCCCAATCATCGAATTCATGAGTTGGTCGTTTAGTCTCGTGGCAGCAGACCAAATCCTCAACAACGCCCCAAAGATGTTGTATATGTCCGGCGGTCAGTTCGGATGCCCGATCGTCTTTCGCGGTAATGATGGAGCAGGGGGGCAGCTTGGCTCTACACATTCCTGGTCTGTTGAATCGCTCTACGCGAACGTGCCGGGTTTGAAGATGGCGATCCCGTTTGATCCATACGACGCTAAGGGCTTGCTTAAGTCTGCGATTCGCGATGACAGCCCGGTGTTTTTTCTCGAATCGGAGCGATTGCTCTCAGTGAAGGGCGAGGTGCCGGAAGAGGACTACGTCGTGCCGTTTGCCGAAGCGCTCGTCCGCCGATCGGGAACGGACTGCACGATCGTCAGTTTCGGTCGACCGTTGTACTTTTGTCTTGAAGCAGCCCAGACACTCGCCGATGAGGGTATCGACTGTGAAGTAATCGATGGGCGGACGATCCGGCCACTGGATATTGATTCGATCGTTCAATCGGTGCGAAAGACGAACTACTGTGTTGTGGTCGATCAATCCTGGCCGTTCGCGTCTGTAGGTTCGGAGATCGCAGCGCAAGTCCACGAACGGTGTTTCGACGACTTGGACAACCACGTGGCTCGTGTGCATTCAGACGATGTTCCCCCGCCGTATGCGTACAATCTAGAGCAGGAGATGCTTCCC
>CBDUST010000237.1:0-7496 GCA_965369945.1 uncultured bacterium
AAGTGAGCGAAGTGAATCTCATCACTGATCGTGAAACCGGTCGGCCGCGCGGATTCGGCTTCGTCGAACTCGCTGACGATAATGCTGCCCGCGAGGCCATCGGCGCGTTGGACGGGAAAGAGTTCGGCTCGCGCCAGATCAAGGTCAACGAGGCCAAGTCCCGAGCCGATGGCGGCGGCGGCGGCGGGCAGCGTCGACGCTGATAGGCACCGACTCAAACGTGTGAATGAAGCACCGGCCATCGAGAGGTGGCCGGTTTTCTTTTGGCTGGACCGGCAATGGTGCCGGATTCTCGGTCCGATGTGAACGAAGCGGATCGAGGAGATTCTGCCATGCCCGTGGGATCTTGATGACAACGCAGTTGTAGGCGCATCCGATCTCCTCTCGCTGCTGGCAAGTTGGGGGCCGTGCAAAGGCTGCCCCGCCGACTTCGACGACACCGGCACCGTCGGCCTCTCCGACCTCCTCGCCCTCCTCGCCAACTGGGGGCCGTGTGCGTGAGGAAGAAGGCATCAAGGCATCGAGGGAATATACGGTAGCTGGTCTTCCAAAAGGTCTCCAGCCAGTCTTTGCCTTTGCCGCGCCGCTGGAATGACCGATTCATAGCTGATCTGCCCGCCTCAATCCGCGGCCAAATACTCGCTTGAGGAATAGTGCCGAACGGCGAACATCACTGCCCTCATCATGCATCGGGACAGAGCCGACGAAAGTATGTTGAGTAGCGGTGCCCGACTCGGTTAGGAAACAAACGACGTTCCAGAAGATCAAGACTGAGATGACGTAGGAGGGATCGACTGATACCTCGACT
The DNA here is from genome assembly GCA_965369945.1 of uncultured bacterium. Lineage (GTDB taxonomy): Bacteria > Planctomycetota > Phycisphaerae > Phycisphaerales > SM1A02 > JADFNO01. Next base: position 809 of record CBDUST010000237.1, read on the forward strand.
TCCGATCCGTGGTGAGATAGGAACGTCTCAAACCACTGATCTACCTCGCTATAGAACTGATCCAGCGCGGCGTTCGAATCGAAGTGCATCATTTCCCGTCGAGGTGCCATGACTTCGGTGGCGTCAATGCAAATGATCCCACGCATTCCCGCCTGAGCTAGTTGATCTGATCCTTTCCTAAGCCGCCTGTTGAAATTGGTCGGCGACGTTCCGGTGAGTCGCTTGACGGCGATGCCAAGTGACCGTCTCGGAAGTACGAGATCGGGCTCGTCGAATGCCGGAAACACCCACGCCAGTCGCAGTACGGCTGCTAGGTAGAGATGAAACTGGGAGTCCCTTGCTGCCGTGTTCTGACCTTCCTCGTCAGGGAAAATGCCACCGCGGACTAGGTTTGAAAACAGCGGTCGGGCGTTGCGCGGGATTGGGCAGAATCGAAACTTACAGCGGATTACATACAACTCACTAAGCTCTCTGATTGCACGGATCAGCAGATCAGGGTCAATGCCGGATTCGTGCGCCGCGGCATCTTGAATTACGCGGATGTATACGTCGATCCGCGAACTCGGCTTGGGTGAATAGCCAATGCGATCGAGCCAAGTGAGGACAGCGTCGCTCCGCTTGGCCAAGTCAGTAGAACCTCTGGTTTGGGGTATGTAGCCGCGGGATGGCACTGCCACTCTCCTCCTCTCAGCATCGCCGAACGACGATACCCTCTGCGCTGGGCGGCACGAGGAGCATCAGTGAGGATTGCCTCCGGCGTGGACGGGAGGCAAAGACGATGTGAGCAGACGGATCAGATTCACCACGGAGAGCACGGAGAGCACGGAGAATGCGCCGTTGGAGCTTATGCAGCTTCCTCCCGCGAAGGCGGCGTGGGCTCACGAACGGCCTGCATACACATCCGCCAAATCCCCGGGATCGTCGATGAGCTTCGGAAACTTAGCCTCTCGTTGATAAGTCGTCCATTGCGTCGGGCCACGCTCCGGATCATCAATGACGAAATCATTCTCGGACGAGAAGCACTGGTCGAGGCAGAACGCGAAGCTCGTGCTGTTCAGTAGGCGCGGACGTATCGCGCTCTCAAGCAATGGACGTACCTGGGGGTAAACGCCAACGAGCACTAGGCGGGTGCTGATCGGCAGGTAGATGATCGTATTCGGCAGCGCCAATCCCACGGGTTTCGGGCCAGGCTTTCCAACAGCAAGAAGCCCGACTGCTGCGTCGCAGATAATCAATGGTTCAAATCTCGTGGGAAACTGCATCACGAGCCAGTGCCGCGACTGCAGCACGTCTACGAATACCGGCAACCATTGGACTGCTAAGGCTATTTTCCAGTTGTCATCGGTCTCGATGGAAAAGTCGCCACTCTTCATTCGAGCAATGTATCCTTCTGGCGTCAAGCAATCTTCCGGCATGCCGTACTCGCGTTGCTTCCGGGCAAATCGCCGCCTGCTGGCAATATTGCCCCCCATCTCCAGAATCTTGCGCTCGAATACTTCAAAGAACTTGCCTTCGATCCACCTCCGGAAACGCGGTGTACGGGTCAGGTGAATTGCCACAAGATCTAGCACCTTGGCCCCCTCGGCTCGTGGTGGCAGGCTCTTTGTGGTTCTGATCTGTCGGAGGGCTGGAGCGGCACGCGATTCGATTTCGGCGTAGAAGCTCTCGACTACCAGCGGATCAGGATGAGCCTCCTTATCGACACGGTTGTAGTCGCGTCGGTGCCCGCCCTTTGCCGGCGACGACTGGAAGACCTTGTTGCGCGTGCGGTCAAGAACGAACAACCGGCCATCGTCTTCTTCTGGAACGGCGAAACCGCGTAGTAGGAATCGCGAAATGAAGTGGTGCTTGCGAGCTTCACCCACCAGAATGTATCTCCTTCAAAATCGAGTGCTTGATGCAGCCAGAGTGAAGGCTGCCTTTGACGCCTGCCGGTCGCGCCGCGTCGCGACTGTTGCATGACTTCCCCTGCCTTGCGGGTAGGGGGCTGGGGGGTAGGTCCACACCGGCCGGTGTCATTTGGGAATTCCGATCTAAGGGATTGTAGCTCCATCAGATCGCCGCCAAGGGGGGGTCCGCTTCCACGACCGCGACGAATCTGGCCGGGAATCCCGCCAGTCGGTTGCCTTCGCCCAGCTCGACAAGCCGCCGGCACCAGGCGTACACACCGAACGCGCGGCGCTCGGTCGGCAGGTCGTCCCACCGCAGCACCGCCCATACGATCTGCGTCTCGGCCACGTCGGGATCGGTGACGATTTCTGGCCGCTCGACGCGGCATCCGTCTTTGATCGCATTCGCTCTTGATCGGGCCTTGCCTTCGGGCGTCCGTGGTCCCGTTGAGAATCGCGATGGCCGGTATCGAATGGCAGTCTCACGCGCCGCCGCTTGGCGTCGCTTCCGGCCTTCGGTGGTCCATCTGTACGCGCGCGCCATGGTAGATTCACGAACGAACTGGTGATTCGGCCAGCAGGTCGGACTCCCTTCGATCCCCGCTCGCAGCCGTGACTATGGCCAAGATGCCCGTCTTGAGAGCATCCGGTAGCGTTGGCCAAGCGTCGATCAGCCGGCGAAGATTGCCGTCGCTAGGTCGATTCTCGATCCCATTGCTGGGGTTATTGCTGGTGTTGCAAGTGCCGATGTCACAAGTCTCGTCAGGTTCAGCACTTACAATACAACGGGGCGCTCCCACCGAGCGCCCCGTCTTGGTCTCGCGTCCTTGCGAGAAGTGTCTTCGTCCTTGAGATTCGTTTGGACTACTTACGACGCTTCGGCTCGGGGGTGGGCCTCGTCGTAGACATCGCGCATTCTTTGCGCTGTCAAATGCGTATACACCTGTGTGGTTGACAAAGATTGGTGGCCTAGCAGTTCCTGAACGGAGCGCAGATCAGCGCCGTTATCCAACAAATGCGTGGCGAAGCTGTGGCGGAGCGTGTGAGGGCTGATGGCTGGATCGAGACCCGCTTCCGTCAAGTACTTGCTGACCTTGCGGCGAACCGAACGGGTGGAAAGCCGTCCGCCATGCTTGTTGATGAATAGTGGTGCAGCGGGATCAGGTCCATGACCTGTTGCAGCGCAATCGCGATCGAGGATCGTGGAATAGTGACGTATGGCGGCAAGTGCGTGCGAGCCGAGCGGCACGATCCGTTCTTTCTTGCCTTTCCCCATGACGATCAGCGCTTGGCCGGGCTCATCGACGTCGCCGCGATTGATACCCACGAGTTCGCTGACTCGAATTCCGGTGGAGTAAAGCGTTTCGAGTATGGCGCGGTCGCGGGCTCCCAGCAGGGTGTTGTCGTTAGGCGCGGCAAGCAGTTTCTCAACCTGTTCAACGTCGATCGCCTTGGGCAAGCGCTTCGCCTGCTTCGGTGTGCGGATCATCAGCATGGGGTTGACCGTAATCAGCCCGCGCTTTTCGAGCCAGCGATGAAAAGAGCGAAGCGTAGCGATCTTGCGGGCCATCGTGGCGGGCGAATAGTTCTGCTCTGATAGGCGTTCGAGGAACTTGCGGATCGCGGCGACATCGGCGTCGAGCATCACGGCGGTGATGGTGGCGGCGCCGACCGTGCCGACGATGTGCTCACTTTCGCCATCGGAACCGTTGCGCCCTTCCAGTCTGCGGCGCAGAGCTTCGGTCTCCTGCTGGGGCGTTGTGTGAACGTTGAGAACCTCGGTGATGTACTCCACGTATTGGCGCAGGTCCACGCCGTAGCACCGCGCCGTGTACGGGCTGAAGTGGCGTTCATCCAACAAGTAGTGGAGAAAATCATCAACGATCTGGATTGACTGCTTGGTGACTTCGCTCATTTCTTGAACCCTGCATGGTATGGGGGTTAGTTTCGGTTGCGTTCGTGGATCACCTGATCGGTCATTTGGGCTTCGTTGGGTCGGACCGTCCAGTGGGTGGTCGGCGCCCCAGGTACCGGCAGACAATTGCCGCTTCCACCCATCCCAACGGGCAGTTGGGGTCTGCGGCCATCGCCCCGATCTGCTCAAGGAGCGCGTGCTCCATTCCCGGCTCCCACTGGAACGCCCAGCGGTGACCGGCCTTCTCTAGGACCAATCGGTGCAATCCGTGGCTAAGTTGAAGTGTGACGGTGGTATCAGCGGTCATATCTGGTCCTCGGCGGGCTGCCGACGACCATCTCGGCCGTCATTGCCCGGATACGATCTCCGGCATCGGCATCAATCGCGCCTGCTCGGACTGCAGCAGGTCGTGAATCAGCCGAAAGCTGACAAACTGCGTGTACAAGTCCATGCTCACCAAATAGATGTCTCGGCCGTACGCCCCCTGAGGCTCGCTGCGTCCGGCGGCGTATCGTTTGAGCCAGGCCAGCGTTCGATGGTTCGCAGCTTCGAACACACCTGCTGCTTGGGCGACCGGCCCTTCAGGCGCCATATCGCGCGGCGAGACGGTGCCGCGGGGCGATCGTGTCAGCTCGCGCGGATCGAATCTATCGCGGCGATTGCGATCAGTTTGGAATAACTGAACAGCTGCGCCGAACGTCATCGGAGGATACGGGTCATACGCGGTCACGGTACCGATGACGATTCCATCCACATCAAGAACATTGGCCAACTGTCGAACGTCAGCGGCTGAAGTTGCGCCCTTCATACCGAGCCGGCGCATGGCGACGATCACGCGATTCACCGGAACCGTGTCAATGCCCTGCACTTGTTGCAATTCTTGGGTGAACCGATCGGCTGTATGGTACGGGTCGACGATCGACACACCCGACTCGTTTGCAAACGGCAAGACCGCCCACAGTTGTTGATCCTGATAGGGGGCAGCGAGTACCGTCGGCGGCTTGAGTCCCATCCAGCAGCCCTGCAGTAGCGACACACAAATGAGTGTTGCCCAAAGCATGGCCACACGCGACCGAGAGCCGGTCGTTGGCGGCATGGACTGTGCACTTGTCATGGCATCCTGCCTATCGGCGAGCTCCGCTCGTCGGGGTCGGCCGAGCGTTCGGCCGAAAGAGTCACGGCAGCCGACTGCGGCCGCCTGTTGGATCAGTTCGGCGCCGGCGGTCCGGCGATGACAACTCCCGTCGGCGGAGGTTGGGTCGACTTGATCGCTCGTCCGGTCGAGACAGCCCATAGGTTGTCCACGCCCGAACGATCCGAAACGAAGTAAACCTTCCCATCGACTCCCCAGACTGGTTGGAAGTTGGCAAACTGCCCGTTGGTCAAGTTGGTTCGCTCCGTGCCGTCAAGCCTTACCATCCATACATCGGACTGCGAAGGCCTGGTATTTGGCTTTGCATCCGGCTCCAGGACAGATACGAAGACGATTCGATCACCGCCCGGCGACCAGGAAGGGTTGATTACCGCTGCATTGGAGGCCGACGTGATCTCGGTGGGGTACATCGCCTCGCCGTTGACGTAGTCCATTGTCCAGATGGTGTGGAATCGGCTGCCGCGCTGTCGTGCCCGTTGGAACAGAATCTTGCTTTGGGCGACATCCGGGCACCACTCGGGGAACAGCCCGTATCCCAGGAATTGATGCACGCTTGGTTGCTGCCAATCAACGACCCAGATCTCCCATCGCTGCGACTGTGTGCCGAACTTGCAGTACGCCAGCATCTGACCGTCGGGCGACCAACTCGGGTGCAGTTCATGATCGGTGTCGGCGGTGATCTTGACCGTCTTGCCGCCATCGATCGACATCACGTACAGGTCCCAGTTCCCGGCGCGGTTGGACGCGAACGCTACGTTTGTGCCGTCCGGACTGATCGCCGGCTGAATGTCGTCGGCCGGGTCCCTCGTGAGCTGCGTGATGGTTTGGCCTGTCGTGGACTTCGTATAGATGTCGGACGTCTCTCGGTGCATCGTTGACGCGAATACCAGGAGCGTGCCGGTGCGATCAATGTCCGGATCAAAGCACGCGCCCTCCGTGGCGAAGCTCACCTGAGCGATGTTCCCACCGCCGTCGAATTGGCTCCCGGCGTCAGCCGATTCGGTGATCAACTCTCCATAGAGCCCGATGAGCGAGGTGAACGATCGCGTTGCGGGACGCTCGGTCGGTGTTCCGACCGGTTGGCCTGCGAACTGAATATCGCCCGTGCTCGAGACGGCACCCGTCTCAGTTGGTGTCGGCAGCGGTGGCGATGAATCGTAGTTCGTCACAGCCGCCGTTCGGTCGCCTGCGGCAGATGTCATCACCTGCGGGCCGAACCAGGGGTCGGATTCGGCGCATCCCGCCAGCGCTGCGGCGCCGAGCACCACGCCTGCTTCCAGAGACAAGACGATCTTCCGGTTCACGGCTTGAACTCCATACCTCAGTTGGTCGTGCGATGATCCACATGGCCCGACGCAACGGTTAAAGGGGGTCCTCGGCTCCGCCGAGACCGTAGGCTGGATCACCCGCCCCTGACGTGTCCAGGGAGTGTCCAACCTTACGAAACCAGGCCCTCTTATCGGACGAATTCAGAGCCCGGCTTGAGTACGCCCGCAACCCGCTTGCCGGCATCAACTATGTTATCGGCATCTTTCTGTCGGCCGCTTCGAACGATGATGAACAAGGATCCCCGATTCAGCCGCACCGGCTTGGTTCAGTAGTACCCTCTCATCGCCGTCCGAAGGGGTATCAGCTACACTGCGTTGTTCGCCATTTCGAGATCGCGTAGCTCAGTCGGTAGAGCAACCGCCTTTTAAGCGGTAGGTCCTGGGTTCGAGTCCCAGCGCGATC
>CBDUST010000238.1:0-7456 GCA_965369945.1 uncultured bacterium
CATTTGGACCGTGGCTATGTGAGGATGGAAGAGACGTCCGCCGCCCTCGTAGCCTACATCACCCGCTTCGATGCCATGTCGCCGAAGCAAGTACGGTCACGGCCGACGAGTCACTTGTCGCGTCGTCCGTGTGAATCTTCCGTCACGGGCAGCGCCGATCTGTACAGTACGGATCATTTGACCAAACCCGGCTTGATAGGAGGGGACGGGAGTCTTTTTCGGGCCGCCGGCACCGTCGATTCCGGTCGCAAGCAAGCTATAGGGAACTTGGGTTTCCGGGGGGAGCGTTACACTCGCACTCCGAAAGCTCGGTGGTGGAACCGGGCGAAGGTCAAGTGCGAAATGTCGGCTCAGAAGCTCGACGGCTCTCCGTGTGTGGATTTTACACCAGCGTTACAACCCAGTGTGCCGGGGAGGATTATGCTGGTCAGTCTACTCGTTATTCGACAATAGAAAAAAGGATGAAATCCACATGAAACAACTGGTAGTGTTAGCAATCCTGACTCTCGTCAGCCGCGTGTATGCTGCTCAGGAGCATGTCGCGGAATTCATGGTCACCGGCTACGGTAAGGTCTTCTACACTGTGGACATGGTTGACATGCAGTTCAGCGTCTCGGTGCGCGACAAGAATGTTCAAGAATGTAAGAGGAAGCACGATGCAGTTGTCAACAAGCTGAACGAGTATCTCAAGGCACAGAAGTATCCTCAGGAGATGCTTTCCCTGGAAAACACGATCCTCAAGCGCGAGCGAGCCAACCGCGAGTCTTATTCTTATCTTGCTCAGTCCACGTATTCGATGCGAACCGGCCGGATTGAGGAGCTCAGCTCACTGCAAGCTGACATCGTTGAGATCGGTGTTGACGAAATCCACTTCGTCAAGCTCTTCTCGTCCAAGCAGCGTGAACTCGAGGATCAGGCACGAAAGCAAGCGATCGACGATGCGAAGCGTAAAGCCGTTCTCACCGCTAAACACCTCGGCTGGACACTCGACAGACCCACCCGGGTTAGCTACACATCGACCCGGTATTCATCGGGAGGATTTGGCACCAGGAGTGGAGGTGCGGCCGCGTCACCCCTCGCCACCTCCGCCAATTTCGTTGACAGTGCCGTACAAGTTACGTTCTCCTACGAGACCGATGATGAAACTGTCCAACCAGAGGATGCACTCGACAACAAGTAGCCGGAAAATTAGAAACAGCCACGTATTTCAGCACGCTTCCGGTCAGAAGCAAGCGACTGGAACTTGGGTTTCCATGGGAAGGCGCTACGTTCGTGCTCGGAAAGCTCGGCGGTGGAGCCGGGCGAGGGCCAAATGGGAGTTTCGGTCGAATTCGGAGCCAAGGGGTTGACACGAGCGGCATTGCCTCGAAAATGGCAGACGCTAGAGAGCCCGGCCGCCTGTCCCTCTCCATTCTTTAGGAGGAAGCAAGATGCGAAGAACGAACCTCGTTTTGGTCGCCGCCGCCATGAGCATCGGGTCGATCGTTAGCGCAACACATGCTGGCGGGATACTCACGAACGGTGATTTCAGCACCGGGGATCTCACTGGATGGACGTGGACGCCAGACGCCAACGGGACCGGTGACATGGTGCCCAGCGTCAACCTTGGCCCATTCGGCACGGGAGACGCATTCAACGTCAACCCCGGCAGTCTAAACGGAGCGGAGGGGGGGGGCGTGCTGTCGCAGAACATCTTCCTGTCTGCCGGGAACTATGTCTTCTCCGGCGAGGTCGCGATCCAAGACGTGAACTCGCCGCCCAACGACCCGTTCGGCAACGCCGACGGCGGAGTGATCTCAGCGGTGATCGACGGCGACGAGACGTTCATCCTGGACCTCGGAGAAATCGGCGTGGACCAGCTCACCATCGCAGGGTTCTCGATTAACTTCTCAATCTTTGCCGGTGGGAATTACGACATCGGCCTGCACTTTACGCGGACTTTCCTCAACGCAGGTCCGTCGGTTCTGCACTGGGCGGACAGCCTGTCGGTCGTGCCCGCGCCCGGCGCTCTGGCGATGCTTGCCTTCGGCGCCCTCACGATGCGACGGCGGCGTCGTACGTAGCGCCACATCCGGCCACGATAGAGAACGAGCCAAGTGTGCTTTAGCGCGCGCACGAGTTCGCTGTACGTGGCGCCCGATTCACCAATAACCAACAACGTCATTTCGAATCGGTCAGCAGTATATCGATGAGATCCTGTTGCGCTTTTTCGTAGGTCGACAACGAGTCGAGCAGGAACGTGTTCAATCGGCGCGCGGTTTGCGGATCAGCCGCAATCTGATCGCTGTGAAACTCAAGCACTCGGCTCACCGACTCGGAGGCGGCCTTGAGATCGCTGGCTGCCAGCGCGAACGATCGCGCCGCCCCGTACAACAGTTCATGCTCAAGCTCGTTCACTGATGGCTCATGGAACAGCTTCCACGGACTGCGGCGCACCTCGATCCCTGTCAATTTGAGTTGCTGGGAAGCCAACCGGGCGTTGGCCAGCGTGTCACTGATATCCGGGATCCACTCATCAAACCTTTCGTCGACGTTCTTGAGGACCGCGACGGCGGAATCCATCGCCGTCTTGCCCCTTTCCAACAGCTCATCAATCTTCGCTTGCGTCTCCTCGTTGAAGTGTTGGGTCGCCTCGCGGATGTTCTCGCTTGACACCAGCACGTTATCCAGTGTCTGATCTATCGTGGGACGATTGTCGGCGAGGATTGCTCGGCCGTGCTCGAAAATCTCATCGAGTGTTCCGGTGGTGGTGTTGGCCCAATCCATGACGTTGTCAACGGAAGCGGACCAAATCGGCCAATTGTCCTGACGGATCGTCTTGGTCAGCGCGGCGATATCCACGGCTGCAGAATCGGCGTTGTCGAGAATAGGCACGACTCGCTGTTCGTATTCACCTTCGACGGTGGCGAGGAAATCAGAGAACTGCTTGGCGTTGTCGATCATTCCGCCAGCCTTTGCGGCGTTGCTGGCGCCCAATAGACTCGTCAGCGCACCGATGCTGGCGATTCCCGCGATGCCGTCTTCCGGGAACGATCCGCCTTCGAGCGTTCCCACTGAAGGTATATCCAACCACGCATCAGCGCCGATCAGCGGGGCGGTCACCAGAATCTGAGCGTCGGCATAGAGGACTGCGGGACGATAGATCGAAAAATCAACGTCGATCTTGTCGAACGTTTCGCCGGAGCGGATGCGCGGGGCAACCGCAAGCACCTTGCCCATCACGACGCCGCCGATCCGAACGTCGGCGCCTTCGCCAAGGTCTCGTACGCCGCCGGCGACATCAAACGTGACGGTGTATTTGTCAACCGGCCTGGTCAGCCCATCCCAGATATCTGTAAGGACGACAATCACGCCTATGGCCACCATCAGGGTAACCGTGACGAAAACACCGGCCCGGACATTGTTGCGGGCACGCTCAAGGGGACTGGACATGAATAGGCACTCCTGGATCAAGCAAGCAAAGCGGCACGTTCATACCGCGCCGGGTGCGTTCTGGCCAGTCGCCCCGCCAACCGCGCTACGCGATGCGCGTCGGCTCCACACCGGGCTCCTGTCCCAACTCCAGGTCCACCTCACCCATCAGATCCTCAGCATAGTTGGTGGCTTCACGTCGCCGTGTGATTGGGCCTTCTGCATCGCCTCGCAGAAACTGTCGGATCGTCTGCTCACGCTCATCTAGCTCACCGATCCTGTCTGCGGGATGATCGCGTAGCCGTTCGTACGCGGGGCGCTCGGCAATCATCAGCATCTTGCCCTTATCAAGCATGGCCATGCGGTCGGCAATCGAGAATGCCGAGTCCATCTCGTGTGTGACAACGACGCTCGTGACGCCGAGCTTCTTCGACAGATCGATGATAAGGCGATCAATCTCGGCTGAAGTTACGGGATCGAGCCCGGCCGACGGCTCGTCGTAAAAAAGTACTCTGGGATCCAATGACAGGGCGCGGGCGAGCCCGGCGCGCTTCTTCATTCCACCGGAGATCTGCGCGGGGTACTTGTCGGCATGCTCGCGCAGTCCAACGAGTTCCAACTTGATCTTCACTTGGATCGAGATGATGTTGTGGTCGAGGTCGGTATGTTCCTGCAGAGGCAGCGCAACGTTCTCTGCGACGGTCATTGAATTGAACAACGCGCCGGACTGGAAGAGGATGCCGAACCTCTTGCGGACGCTGTTGAGTTCTTCCTCGTCGAGTTTAGCAAGGCGCTTTCCGAGCAGGGTAACCGAGCCGAGGTCCGGCACCAACGACCCGATCATGCACCTGAGCAGGGTGGACTTTCCGGAACCGGATCCGCCCATGATGACCATGGTCTCGCCGGGGTGGACGTCGAGGTTGACGCCGTCGAGCACGATCTGATCGCCGAAGCGCTTGACCAGATCGCAAACCTGGATAACCGGCTCAGTTGCCATCACTATTGCCCTCGTCGGCGTGCAAGTTATCCGCGATCGTTGCCCTGGCGGAGGCGGGAAAGAAGATGTCGCCCAGCTCACTATCCTGAACCCTCAACCATCGGAATTTGCCGATCAATCCGCGATGACCTTGTTCCATGAGTACAAACTCGGCTATGGCGGGTACCGATCTTCGCTCGAAACGCAGTTCATAAGGAATCTGTGGCTTCATCGAGTCGGTACTAAGATCGATATCGGTGGATTGCACCTGGGCTTGCTCGGAAGCGATGAAGTTACCATAACGCCCTCGCAGCTCATCCACGAAGCGTTGAATCTCCTGATCGCTTGCCAAAGCGCCCACGCCGAAGAACTCGCCTCGAAACCCATCAAGTTCGCCAACTGTTGCGGCGCGCAGGGCGGCTTGAGGTCCGTGAATCATCGGCTCTCGGATACGGCTATTCCACCAGACCGCGCCAAACACATAGCCGGCCGTCAAGACCGTACCACCGACGAGCGCCCCGATCGCCAGGGAAGTGCCTCGCTTGCCGGGGTGTCGTCGGATATCAAATAACGCCCATAGCGACAGGATCGGACCCAACGCCACGACCGGAGGCAGGCAAATACACAAACTGCACAACGCAGAAACCAGCGCAAGTCGGCTGTAGCGCTGCTGCGGGGCGACTGATTGGGAGCTTGCTCCGCTCGTTTGGCTAATCGGAGCCATCGCCCGTGCCGGTGTCGGTTGCCGTTCCCTCATCTTGTTCGTCTTCTGTCGGCGATGCGTCGCCGTCCTGTGATTCGGCGTCGCCGTTGTTAACTTCGTCGTCCGCGTCATCGACGGGGAACGGGAGATCGCCAAGGTCGGAATCCAGGACCATAAGTGATCCCAGCAGAAAGTCTGGCGGCCCGCCGGCTCTTTCTTGCAAAACCACTACTGCTTCACAGTCAACGGTACTGTTGGCGAAGGTCAGTACATAGGTCATTGTGGTCTCGGTCGCACCGACTGTGGGAAACGCCGTGTCTTGGCTAATCCACGACTTTTGAAACGCGCCGTAGCGATCTTGCAGTTCATCGACGAATGCCGCCACCTCTTCGTCGGTCGCGTTGGCCGCGGCACCAGTGAAATCGGCTCGGAAGCCGTTGGCATCTCCCGCGAAGCCTGCAACAAGCGCAGTGCCGGGGCCTGTGAACATTACCCGATAGAAGTGCTCCCACGCGAACCGCGCACAAAAGCCTTGGAAAACCGTAAACCCGATCCCGAGAATGATTGCCGCGACCGCCAGCCCCCGTCCTTTGAGTGCCGGATTGCGACCAATTCGCACAATCGCGCCCAAACCCAGCAGCGGCCCGAGGATCGTCGTCAGCGGACAACACAGGATCAGGCTGAAGATCAACGATGTAACAGCCAAGCCGCTAGTTTTGGTCGCCATCGCGGACTGGTCGCCAAATGCAGGTTCGAAACTGGTCATCATGAAGAAGACTCCTAGCCCCTCTGAAGGAATCGGCATCCTACGGTCTACACGCACTGCCCGCCACCACGACCCGGATCGTGCAAAACCGCGAGGCACTGTAAACTCCCGCTATGAAGATCGATCCGGCGGGTAAGCGCGTGACCGTCATGGGACTGGGCCGATTCGGCGGGGGTGTGGGCGTGACGCGATGGCTGGCCCGGCATGGCGCGCAGGTGCTCGTCACTGATCTTCAACCCCCGGAATGTCTACGGGATTCGGTGGCTCAACTTTCAGATTTGGTAGACGACGGATCAGTGCAATTTCGGCTCGTCGAGCATCTGCAAGACGATTTTACAACCTGCGATTTGGTCGTCGCCAACCCTGCTGTACCTGCGCCTTGGAAGAACACCTATCTGCAAGCAGCGCGCAACGCAGGCGTTCCGATCAGCACTGAAATCCGTTTGCTCGTTGAACGACTGAATCGCGATCGTGTGATCGGCGTCACCGGCACCGCAGGTAAGTCAACAACCGCCGCTATGATGCACCATATCCTCGCCGCAGCTGAGACAGCAGCGCACCTGGGTGGGAATATCGGCGGCTCGCTGCTCGATCAACTCGACGAGATTCAGCCACACCACTGGATCGTCCTGGAACTGTCAAGCGCGATGCTCTATTGGCTTGGAAGCGATGTGGGATTCAACGGCGTCGGCGGCTGGTCGCCACACGTTGCGCTGCTGACCAACCTGGACGAGAATCACCTCGATTGGCATGAATCGTTTGCGCACTACAAACAATGCAAAGAGAATATCTTCAAATACCAGCGATCAGGTGATCTCGCTCTTCGCGGCGACGAGTTGGAATCCTCCACCGATCGAATACCCCTTCAGATTCCGGGGGGGCACAATCAACGCAATGCGCAGATGGCGATTGCCGCTGCGTGCATCGCTAGAACGATCGACGCCACCCAGGCGTCTGAAGCTTTAGGTGATTTCAAGGGTCTGCCCCACCGCCTCCAACTGGTGAGTGAATACGATGGACTGCAGTTCTACAACGACTCGAAATCGACGACGCCGAGAGCAACCGTACTTGCTGTCGATTCGTTCGATGAAGCGAACCGAATCCACCTCATTGCCGGCGGATTCGACAAGGGCTTGGATATATCGCCGATCGCTGGGCTTGCCTCGAAGCTCGGTGGTTTGTACACGATCGGCGCGACCGGCCCGGCCTTGGCTGATATAGTGACCACGTGTGAGTCGAGTTGCGAGGTCTGCGAAACACTCGATACAGCGATCGATCGCGCGCTATCGAGAATGAAGCGCGGCGATATCCTGCTGTTGAGTCCTGGTTGCGCGAGCTGGGATCAGTTTGCTAATTACCAGAAGCGCGGTGAGGCGTTCATAAAGCTGGTCACCGAACACGTTCATGTCCACACGCCGCATGTTTGAGGACGTTGAGCCGCTGCTTCGGCGCGACCAACTGCGATGACAGCGGGACGGCTTTGTTTTGACCAATCCGTGTCCATCTGTGTTCATCTGTGGTTTCAGTTCCTAGAGCAGTTTCAATGCTCTTGTAGCGTCAGGGCATGGCAGAAACCGGTCAAAGTAGATGCCTCAAGACC
>CBDUST010000239.1:0-7396 GCA_965369945.1 uncultured bacterium
GGGGTATCTACCTGCCTCTGAGGAAGGAACCGTCAATCATCGGCCTCTATGAGGACTGCGCCATGCAGGTGATGGACGATCAGGTGTCTCGGCAACATCTGGAGATCCGCTACAACGAAGCTGACGATACCTATACCGCTGTTGATCTAGACAGCGTCAACGGCGTGCACGTGAATGGCTTGCAGATCGTCGAACCGCGACCGCTGAACGACAACGATACGATCGTTCTGGGCGAGTCGAAGCTGCTGTTTACCGCTGAGGATTTTCTGGATCGTGAGGCTGCGCTGAACTTCTTCCACCGCGGGGAGCACGGCAAGGAAACGCAGATGCACTAGTGTACGGGTTGGACAGCGTGTGGCTCGCCGATGCGCAGGGGGTCTTTAAGAGCGCAAAATAATGACGCAACCTGTGCCCGGTGTTTGTGTACGCAAGGCGACCGCCGAGGATGCGGACGCTGCGTGCAGGGCAGTGCGGCGATCCATCCGAGAAGTGTGCGGACCCGACTACGGCCACGAAGAGCAGGTGATGTCTGATTGGCTGGCCAACAAGACGCCGGACAACTTTCGGGGATGGATCGAAGCGCGTGATGCGTTCTCAGTCGTCGCTGTGTCTGAATCCGGCGCTGTTGTCGGCTTCGGCCGAATAAGCCGAGTAGGCTGGGTGCAGATGTGCTACATCGTTCCCGAGGCGCTCTATCAAGGATACGGCAAGGCGTTGCTCGGCGCGATGGAACAGCAAGCTGCGCAATGGGGACATAACGCCGTGGGATTGAACAGCAGTATCACAGCGAAGGCGTTTTATGAACGCAACGGCTATCGACAGACCGGGGAGCCGAAGAAGATGGGCAGCACGCTTGGCGATTTTCCGATGGCGAAGGAACTGGAGTCGTAGCAGTTTTGCGGCGCACGACCCGCGGGTATCCACCCGCGGCTAGTAAGGATTGTGTTGGATTCACGAAAATTGGGTCGCCTAGCTGCGGATGGTAATCCGCAGAGGTATTGCCAGACCACATTCGGGGCATTGTTCGTGCTCGGCTCCGCGCAGGTCGTAGCCGCATTTGATGCAGCGGCCGCGTTTGACGCGCACGTATCGTCGCAACTGGAACGGCGCGAAAGGCAACCACAGCAGCGCGGCGTAAAAGATTGTGTTGATCGCGAAACCGGGCCAGATGGGGCGGAGGGGGAGGAACCAGTTCTCGGTGTCACTTCCGCCGACTGGAGCAGCGTAGAAGTGATACGTGTCCTCGGTGAAGGTTATCCCTTGCACAGAATCGCCCAGATCCAGAGGATCGAACCGCACTCCGTCAACTGCTAGCATGGGCCAGCCACAGCGGAATCGGACGCAGTATACGAAGCAGTCACGCGGTGTGGTTGGGGATAATGCGCTGTAAGAGTTCTCGACTACCCCGAAGGCGTTAGTCTCAAGGTGTGATGTTTGAGAATAGGTCGGAATGCGGTCAATACTCAACCAACCTATATCGATTCGAGGATCGTCGGAAGACCCCGGTGAACGTTCCGAATACCACTGCGATGTAAGGCACCCCCACGCCACGGCGACGTTGATGATCGCGCCGAGGAGGAGGAAGACGGCGAGATTGGTAAGACGGCGTCTCACGTAATAAAGGATATCCCGTCCGAACCGGGCTGTCCTCAGCCCGGAGGTGGGCATTATGCGTTCATTGTTAGGTGCGATCTCATCGGCTGTGCCGATCAACCGGTTTTGCGACGTTCGGTCCGCGGGTTTCCACCGCGCGGCTAGGAAGGAGCGTGCGTATACATTTCGAGAAAGGCCGAACTTACTCCTGCGGGAAGTGCGTTGAGTAGTTGGGCGATTCTTTGGTAATGTGTATATCGTGCGGGTGCGATTCGATCAGCGTTGCGCCGGAAACACGTATAAACCGTGCATGTTCGCGCATCTCGTCGATCGTTCGGCAGCCACAGTACCCCATCGCTGCACGCAGACCCCCCACCATTTGATAAACGAATTCGTCAAGCGGGCCTCGATAGGGCACACGCCCTTCAACACCCTCCGGCACGAACTTACCCGATTCCACCGCTTGACCGTACCGATCGGCTGAACCGGCGCCCATCGCGCCTTCGCTGCCCATTCCGCGATAGCTCTTGTAGCGCCGCCCTCTATGAAGGATCAGTTCGCCAGGGCTTTCGTCCAACCCGGCAAACAGCGAGCCGAGCATGATGCTGCTCGCTCCGGCGGCGATGGCCTTGGCGATGTCGCCTGAGTGTCGCACTCCCCCATCGGCGATGATCGGCACGCCTGCGTCATTGGCGACGTCCAGAACATTCATGATTGCACTGAGCTGCGGGACGCCCACGCCGGTGACGACGCGCGTGGTGCAGATCGAGCCCGGCCCGATGCCGACCTTGATTCCATCGACTCCCGCGGCGATCAGATCGGTTGCGGCTTCGGCGGTGGCGATGTTGCCGGCGATGATGTCCAGATCGTATCGCTTGCGAATCGCTTTGATCGTCTTGATAACGTTGGCGGAGTGGCCATGGGCGGTGTCCACCACAATGACATCGACCTCGGCATCGATGAGCGCTTCAACTCGTTCGCCCTGAGCGATCCCCACTGCCGCACCAACACGCAGCCGACCACGCGCATCGCGGCAGGCGTTGGGATGCTTACGCAGATTGTCGATATCGCGCATGGTGATGAGGCCGGCCAGTGAACCGTCCTTTTGTACGAGCAGCAGCTTCTCGACGCGGGCCTCATTGAGTATCGATTCGGCGGCCTCGAGCTTGGTCTCGGGCGGCGCGGTGACGAGATTGGTCTTGGTCATCACCTCGCCGACCCGGCTGACCGTGGCGCCGTCGAAGAATTTCATATCACGGCGGGTGAGGATTCCCACCACGCACCCTTGGCTGGCGCCTTCAGCGGTGACGGGGAAGCCCGAGACGTTCTGCTCGTCCATTAGATTCAGGGCATGAGCGATGGTGTCATCGGGGCTGAGGGTGATGGGATCGTTGATGACGCCGTTCTCGGAGCGTTTGACCTTGGCAACCTCGCGGGCCTGGTCCTCGGGCGCCATATTGCGGTGGATGGTGCCGATGCCGCCCTCCTGAGCCAGGGCGATAGCCAAGGCGGACTGGGTGACCGTATCCATGGGGGACGAAACCAGCGGCGTCTGGAGTTGGATATTGCGGGTCAGGCGCGTGGAGGTATCGGCCTGATCAGGCGTGATTTCGCTGTAATCGGGGATCAGCAGGACATCATCGAAGGTGATGCCGTCAAGGATGATCTTGGGCTCCATTGACCAATGATGCCTGCACCGCTGGCGGATGTCAACTTGGGGACGTCGGATCGCTGAACGAAGGGTTGGGTTCGAGGCGGTTGAGGCGCTGGGGATTCCTTCGTCGGCAGCCTTTTGATAGGCTGGTAGCTGGGCCGAGGTGGGCCTATACGAGAAGCGACCGATCCGCGGTGGCCCGGCGATGGGTCAAAAAGCGGAACATCATCCGCCAAACGGCGAATTGATACGCGTAAGCCGAGGCGGCTGACTCCACCGACCACTGGTGGGCCGTTGGGGCGACTTACGCAGGACGCAGGAGTGCAGGCGTGACTGTCACGACGACAGACAACAAAGGGACGGGCAACGACCTGATCGGTCAAATTCGCCACGGGGCCGGTGCAGAAATACCTCCTTCAAGGCCGAGAGGGCACGCGGCTGGACTGCCTCAAGCAGATCCGGGCCGAGGACAAGATCAACTTCAGACGATTACTTGTAGACTTGTTAGTAGGCGAATACATTCATACTCGAGTCGCCCTTGGGGCGACCCGGAAGCCTGAGGAGCTGAAGATGCGGCTCAAGGGCATCTCTTGAAAATTGGAAGAACCCCGAATTGATGAACGTCCATTCACTACTTGCAGCCGAGTCCGTCCAGTTGGTGAGTTTCTACAAGCCGCTGCTGTTGTTCGTGGTTTTCTTGCCCTGGGCCTGGCTGGTCTCGTCGAAACTCGAAAAGGATGCGCGCTACTTCCAACTGAATCACGTGATGTGGAACAGCATCCACCTGAGCGCGGGTGTACTTGCCTTGGCCGCGATGCTGCTGATCCCGGTGACGTTTTGGTTGAGCTGGCCAATCGGACTCATTGTCCTCTATACACCGATCTACGTGTATAAACAGGTTCGCAACAAGGCCGTGCCAGAGTCGCAGCAGTTCGCACTGACCGGTGAGGGGATCTCGGCCAAGCTGCAATCGCGGAAGCAGTCGCGCGCCTCGGAACGGGCCCTCGTGCAATTCACGGATCATAAGGGACGAAAGCGCGACGTCCCGCTCAAGAATGACGACCTGTTTCTCGTGCATTTGCTGGCTGAGGATCTCGTCGGACCGGCATTGGCAGCTCGGGCCACAGCGCTTCGGTTAGAGGTCGGCTCAAACGGCACGGTCGTCCGGCAAACCGTGGACGGCGTCAAGTACAAGAGAGACGCGGTAGACGCCGAATCAGCGCTTCGGCTGATCGACTACCTCAAAGAGATGTCCGGACTGAATGTCGAAGATCGGCGGCGGCGGCAAACCGGCAACTTCGCCATGCAAGGTGCGGAGGGAGAAGTCAAACTCTCCATCACGACGCAGGGATCGTCCAGCGCGCAGATCCTGACAATCGAGTTCGACCGAGCCGCGAAACTGAGAAAACCGTTCGATGGACTCGGACTCCTGCCAACACAGTTGGACAGCCTGGCCACGTTTGAAGCGGAACACAATCGCCACGGGATCATCCTGATCGGCGCGCCGCGCGGCAACGGGCTCACGACCTCCGCCTATGCCTTCGTCGCTCGGCACGATGCCTATACATCGAACATCAAGACGCTCGAGCACACCGTCCTGGCCCGCATCGACGGGGTGGATCATGTGCAATTCGACGCAAGCAATCCAGATATCGATTACGCCTCGAACCTGCAGTCGATCCTACGCCGCGACCCCGACGTCGTGCTGACCGATGATATCACGGACCGTGAAACGGCAGCGGTCGTTGCTGAGCCGGGACATAAGGGGCCGCTGCTGTATGTTCCGAAACGGGCCAACAGTATCAGCGAACAGATCATCGCCTGGGTGAAGTTAGTGGGTGATCTGAAGACGGCGACGTCGGCGTTGCTTGCAGTGACGAATCAGCGGCTTCTGAGGACGTTGTGCGCCAATTGCCGTCAGGCCTACCAACCCTCGGCCGAGCAGTTGCAGAAGATGAACTTGCCGGCAAAGAAGGTCAGACAACTGTACCGGGCGGGTGGTAAGGTGGAGGTCAAGAATAAGATCGAAAGTTGCCCGGTCTGCGGAGGTACGGGTTACTTGGGGCAGACCGGCGTGTTCGAGGTTCTGATCGTGGACGATGAGGCCAGACGCTACCTCACGGCCGGCGACCTCAAAGGCGCCTTATCACATGCCCGTCGGAACAAGATGATCTACTTACAGGAAGCGGCGCTGAGCAAAGTCATCGGCGGCGAGACGTCCATCGAAGAAGTAATCCGAGTCACGGCGCCGGCCCAGAAGAATACGAGTGGAAGCTCCAGTCGCGCGCCGACGCCGCAAGTTGACCCAGCGCCGGCCACTTAGTTGGCCTTTGGAAAACGCACCTCACCACCACCTTGATCGAGTGAACCAGCCATGATCACATCCTTTAATCTCGTCATCCTCGCTCTGGTCGGACTGATCGGCTACTGGTGGGCCAACCAGGGTGTGTTCAGCGGACTTCTGCACCTGCTCTGCGTGGTCGTTGCCGGGGCGATCGCCTTCGCATTTTGGGAGCCGTTGACGGTCGGCTTGTTGCTTCGCGGCACGGGCTTCGACAACTTCGCGTGGGGCGTGAGCTTCATCGGGCTGTTCGTGGTGCCGCTGTTCATTCTGCGGTTGGCTACAAACAAGCTTGTGCCGGCCAACGTCGATCTGCCGCACTGGGCAAACCTGGTTTTCGGAGCCCCGATCGGGCTCGCGTCCGGCATCTTGACGGTGGGGATGATCCTGCTGGGGTTGGGTTTCGTGCAATCTCAACGAGATATCTTCAGCTTCACCGGGGTCGTGCGCAATCCCAACAACGCCACGCAGATCACTCAGGTTGGTGGGCAGTTGTGGCTTCCGTTCCACAAGTGGACGACTGATTTCTATGGTTGGCTCAGCGTCACATCGCTGAGCACGGGAAAACCCCTTCGCCAGTACTACCCTGATCTTGATAAGGTGAGTGGATCGCAGTTTCGCGACACTTTCCGCCGTGGATTCGGGCAAGTGAGCATGCCACCGGACGCCGCCACGATAAAAAGCGTGATAGTGTGCCCCGAGCGGAATCGATGCGGCGTTCGTGTTCAGTTCGCCGCAGAGGCAAGAGACTTCGGAGAGCAACTGACGATCTCCTCGGCACAACTGCGCCTGGTCTCGTCAGCCAGCGGAACGAGCCGCCCATATGTTGCGCACCCTGAAAAGTGGTGGCAACCGACGAAAACAGGCAGCGTCGGCGAATATCTCTTTGATGACATTTCCAATTATGCCACGACCGTTCCCGGCCAGGAATCGGCAGCCATGGCGTTTGATTTCCCCTGGCCTAACGCGGACACCCGCGTACCCGCCTTTATTCAGATCAAAGGCGTGCGGTTCAAACTACCGCGAGCTGAGGCGGTAAGCGGCGCGGAGTATGAGCGACTGCTCGGCTCGTCCGGCTCGGTGCAAACAACTACTGCGACGGTCGGAGGTTTCGACGGCACAGGGCAACTGACGAGCACCCAACTGCAGGTCAGCAATTCGTTGCGACCAGTATACGGCAGCACGAATAGGCTTCCCGGAACGATCCGCGTCAACAGCGAACGCTTCATTACGGAAGGTACTGGAGAGTTTGTGCGAGGAGGCCCCCTTCCGTCGCGGGCCCTGCGCCTCAAAGGTTTCGTCGAACCGGAAGGCACCAGGAACGTCCAGCTCAAGGTGCGGCGCGGCGGCATCGGCGATATCTTCAACCCGGCACTGCGACAGCGAGCTGGCGACGGCGCAACCCCGATGCTCGTGGACAGCATGGGTCGAATCTACCGGCCGATCGGCTTCATCTACGACCTGGGTGATAAGGTTAAAGTGTCCCTTTCACCGAGGAAGCCCATTAGTACCGTCGCCGATCTGCCGCAACTGTCCCAAAGCGGGGGGCGGGAGCTGCGCATTATCTTCAGCGTGACTGAAGGCGTGCAGTTGGTGGGTTTGCGCCTCGGAGATGTACCCGTGGCCAGTTGCGATCTCGCCGTAGTCTCACGCACTGGCGGCTAGAGGAGTTTCACTGGAGATGTAGCGGCTGCGTGCGCTAGTCATCTCACGCCACGATAGATTTGCCGGTCCCAACGGGTCGATCGGCGCAACTCCGGTGGCACGGGCATCTTGCCCGTGCGACTTATCATGGCGTGACATCTGCA
>CBDUST010000240.1:0-7389 GCA_965369945.1 uncultured bacterium
CCCGGACATTCCTTGCTGCGCGTCATGTCCGGCTTGGGTAAGGAGTTACGGCCCCGGGGCGTGATCGCAGTCTTCTCGATGCACGGTGTAGGCGATCGACACGATTCGCCAACGCGCATCAGTGCGAACCAGTTGCAGCGCATCGACGCCACAGTGACTGAATCGATCGCCGAGATGGAAATCGTATGGCGCCCAGAGCGTCGCCAAATCTCCATCGATCCGAATTTCGGGATCCCACATGCGTTCGCGCGGCTCCGCTGGTGCATTGACGATCGAATCGATGAATGCATCAGGCGAACCCAATCGCACCATCGGTGCACCGTTCTCCGTCACACGAGTCAGAGCGACCTCGGGCATGTGAAGTACAAGCATCGCTTGGCCGTCTTGACGACGCATCGCGTCAAAGAGATCGTTGACGACTTGCACGACCGCAGCGCGATCGCTGGCCGTCCCGCGATAGGCTCGATTTGAATTTGCGCATCCGGCGGCAATCAACAGCACAACAACAACGGACATGCGAAGCAGTACTAACATGGGATGCCTCCTAACCGACCTGTTGCGGCATGATAGTGGATCATGGCAAGAAGCCCGTGGTCCGGAGGCCCACCGCTAAACATTCGTTTGGGCCCTACAATCCTCACCTATGGCGAAACCACGCGTACTGCTTTTGGTCGATCGCACCCGTCAGGAAGTGCTGGACGTAGTAGAGGAGGTTCGATCCGGGGTCGCTGAACATGCCCAGATCGTTGGCGAATTCGAGACCAACCATGAGCCGCTGCCGGGCGAATTGGATGCCGATCTGGCCGTTGTGTTGGGCGGGGATGGGACGCTTCTCAGCCAGGCCCGCCGCACCGTGGACCGCCAGTTGCCTTTGGTTGGCGTCAATTTCGGTCGGCTCGGATTCCTGGCCGAGTTCGATTGGGCGAGCCTTCAGCAGCACGCTTCAGTTGTCTTCGGCCCACATCCGCCGATCATCGAGCACATGATGCTCACCGCTGAAGTTCACGATGCAGATGAAAACGTGATTCATAGCGGCGTTGCGGTGAACGATTGTGTGGTCACCGCAGGTCGCCCGTTTCGGATGATTGAATTGGGGCTCACGATCGACGACGCGGAGGGACCAACGCTGCGCGGCGACGGCGTGATCGTATCCAGCCCGGTCGGCTCGACGGCGTATAACGTTTCGGCCGGCGGACCGATTCTCGACCCCACGCTGGAAGCGATGATCGTCACGCCTTTAGGTGCGCATAGCCTTGCGTTTCGACCGTTCGTCCTTGGTCCTGACTGCCAAGTACACATTCAGGTGAAACACGCCAACGTGGGCACGTCCCTGGTGCTGGATGGGCAAGTTCCCGTCTCGGTTCAGGCTGGGCAGCGGATCACCATCGGTCGTCACGCTAAGAAGGCCCGTTTCGTCGCCAACCCCTCAACCGCATTCTGGGGGATTCTGTTGGAGAAGATGCGATGGGCCGCTCCGCCGACCTACCGTGATCGAGGCGTGTAGCGCCTCGATGCCATGATGCCATCTGCTGTACCATGCCGCGCAGATGATCGATCTGAAACTTCTTCGCAAGAATCCCGACGTTTTTCGCCATGGCGCTCGCGCCAAGGGAATGGATGTCGATGTTGATTTGCTGCTGAAACTCGACGAGCAGCGGCGATCGCTGATGGTCGAGCAGGAAACCAAACGCGCCGAACAGAAGAGAATCAGCAAGGAACTCGGCCCACAGATTGGCAAACTCCGAGGCCAACTCAAGAAATCCGATGGCTCCGATCGCGAGGCGATGGAGAAGGAGATTCTTCAACTGGAAGAGAAGCCCGCTGCGCTCAAAGCTGAAATCCAATCGTTTGATAAGAAGCTTGCCGAGATTGAACCGCAGTGGAAAGAGCTTTGGCTCGCGGTTCCCCAGCCGCCCGATGCGGATGTCCCGGCCGGTACCACGGCTGATGACAATGTCGAGCTTCGTAAGTGGAGCCCGAGTCGGTTTGATCTCGACAAGACGTTTGCCCAGAACAAAGGGTTTGCGCCCAAGACACATCTGGAGTTGGCGAGCGATCTAAATCTGGTTGATTTCGAGCGCGGCGTGAAAATGGCGGGGACGCGCTCGTATGTGCTTCGAGGCGACGGCGCTCGATTGCATCAAGCGGTGTTACGCCTGGCACTGGATTATGTCGTCAACGAACACGGTTTTACAGCGCTGTCAGCTCCGGTGATTGTTCGCCAAGAAGCGATGGTCGGCACTGGGTTCTTCCCAACCGGGCGTGATCAGGCATACCACATCGAGGAGTCCAAGCGCGGCGCGGGGCACGATCTGTTTCTTATCGGCACCGGCGAAGTGCCGTTGATGGGCCTGCACAGTGATGAGATTCTCGATGCGGAAACGCTACCGTTGAAATATGCGACCGTGTCAACGTGCTTTCGACGTGAAGCGGGTGCGGCGGGTAAGGACACGGCCGGTTTCTATCGCGTTCACCAATTCGACAAGGTCGAGCAGGTAGTAATCTGCAAAGCGGATGAAGCGGAAAGTCGCCAATGGCATCAGAAGATGATCGGGATCGTTGAATCGCTGATGCAACGATTGGAATTACCGCACCGACTCGTGCAATGTTGCGCAGGCGACCTCGGCCCCAAGAACGTGGACATGATCGACATCGAATGTTGGATGCCCGGACGAACGGCGACATCTGATGATGCCCCGTCTGGTGATTGGGGCGAAACACATTCCGCTTCACGCTTGTACGACTACCAATGCAGACGATTGAACATGCGCTACCGCGATTCGTCCGGGTCAACGGTGATCTGTCATTCGCTGAACAACACCGTCGCCGCCAGCCCTCGCCTCTTGATTCCTATTCTTGAGATGTATCAGAACAAGGATGGTTCGGTCACGGTGCCGGAAGTGCTGCGACCGTATATGAACGGGCAGGAGCGGATTACTTCCGATGCATAGCGCCGGTGAGAATATCGATCGTCGATTTATCGTAGAGCTGTGATTTGCCGAAGCCCGGCCGCGCGCCAGCGGCCACGGCTCGAGCTTGGGCATCTTCGAAATTGGAAATCAGGATCATCACGGGCCCGTCCGTTTGCCTCGCAATCTCACTGATGAGGTCGATGCCGCTTTGCGAATGAAACCGACCATCCAACTCGCGATTCACCAAGAGCAGAGCTTCCGGCGTTCGGTATTCGTTGAGTGCATCAACGTCGTTTACGGAAACGATGGTCGCCTCAGGAAGCGCCCGCCCCACCGCCGTCTTGAGCATGAACATGTCCGGGCCGCAATGACCGACCAACACGATTGTTCGAGGGCTGCTCACGCCCGAGGCGGCCGGCGATGACGGCGCTTTGCCCGGTTGCATCCGTTGTCGTATGGCATAGAAGATTGATCGTAGCAAGTTGGACATTCGCGATTTACCCTAGCTCGACACGTTTGGAAGTCACGGCGAGGACTAACTCACCCGGCCAATGGAACTGTTTGGGCGAACGATCATCCGCACTAATCGCCTCGGCGGCTTGGTACAGCAAAGTTTGACCCAATGCGTCGGCAATCTCCGGTGCGGCGTTCAGCGCGGCGCGGCGCAAACCGGCAGCAACGATCGGCACCGGCAACTTCGCCAGATCACCGCGATCCCATGCACGAGTCGTGGGCGGGCCGAACGTGTTTTCCAACTCGGCCTCAAGCGCATCGCGCGCCATCGCTAACGCATCGGCTGCGCCGGCAGCCCGTCGACCTGCCTCGGGCCAAAGTTCCTCCAACACCGGTAGAACATCGCGGCGCAGTCGGCCACGAACCTGCGTCACATCCTCGTTGGTCGGATCGTGCCGGAACGTCAGCTCAGCCATCAGGCAAAATGCCTCACAGTTCACCTTGCGCAGACCAAGTAGCGGTCGCACGAGGGTGAGATCACCGTCCAGCGGCCGACGCCACGCCATACCCGACAGCCCGTCTACGCCCGCCCCCCGACACAACGCGATCAGCAGTGTTTCCAATTGGTCGTCGCCATGATGGGCTACTGCCACGTAAGTAGAACCCACGGATCGAGCGACCTCGGCCAACGCGGCGTATCGCAGACGTCGGGCGTTTGCTGCGAGATTGCCCGGCTCGTTTCCGGGATGGATGTCCTTGATGTGATGCTCAATCTCAAGTCGATCACACAGACCCGCAACAAACGCCGCGTCATCGCCGGCCGTGTCACGAAGATGGTGATTGACGTGCACGGCCGTAAGTTTGAGCAGCGGGTGGCCGTGGGACCGTCGGCGTGAGAGCACTTGACAGGCCGCCAGAAGAGCCACCGAATCCGGCCCACCGCTGACACCGACAACCAGCTTCGCCCCCACCTCCACGCCACATCGCCCGCGCAGACGACGCTCGACCTCGGCTACGAACCGATGCCGTCGGGCGGCAATCGGCAGCAACGCGGCGTCAGGTCTCGTTCCCGGCGGGGATGATGGGCGGGCTTCAGCAGGATTCACCATGGCAAAATGATACGTCCGGACGCCGACTCGCCGAAAGAAGGCAGGGGACTGGCGATTTAGACCCCTCAACGGGTCGAACATGGAGATAGGCTTGGCTGCGATCGAACCACCAACAGCATTCCTGGACAACGTGCTACCCATGCTCGCGGTGGTGGGTATCATCGGGATCGGCGTGCTGTGGACGATATCGATTCGCGGCAAGATCGCCCGGAGGAACGCCAATCGCCTCTCGCCGCGCGAAACGATCGAACAACTCAAGACTGCCAGCCAACAGCGCGGACACGCTCAGTCGGCGTTGGCCGAGCTTCTGGATACGGCCCAGCAAGTCGGCGCCAAATTGGACAACAAAGCGGCCCGCCTCGAGTTGCTGATCCAACAGGCAGACGAGCGGATTTCGCTGATGTCGCAACTGAGCGGGACAGGCGCGGTCGCCCAAGACGGTCCGCCGCTGACCGGGGCCGCCGAGCCGGATCGCGCCCACGCCGCCGTGGCCGCGAACGGGCCGCCTCTCCCGTTGGACCCGTTGACCGAGTCGGTCTACGAACTGGCCGACACCGGATACCAGCCCGTACAGATCGCCCAGGAACTCCATGAGCAAGTCGGCAAGGTCGAGCTGATCCTGTCACTGCGCGATCGGTAACTGTGACCTCGATGACTGGGCGCAGCTAACCGAGCGGCTCGACGGAGCCTCCATGCGGCCGTCTTGGAGCCCGACCTAGCCTGCCACCATCAATTCCGGTTAAAAGGATCTGGTTATCACTTGACAGTCGGGAGAGGATGCGTTATCGACAAGTTAGGAGAGTTCGACGGTAGAGCTGGGCGAAGGGCAAATGGGAAATATCCCTCAGCTCAGACGCAGCATCTGGAAAGCGCGGGAGTCGGTTCTGTCATTCCAGCGATTCAAAGGAGGACGATCTGATGGCTCGCAAACGAAAGCTCTTGAGCTCCACGGTCTTGGCGCTTCTTGGAGGAATGGTTCTCGGCTACTTGTTCAACACGCAGGAACCGGGAGTCTTGGGGCAGCAGGAAAGTACGCCCTCCAGAGACAATAACAAGGCCGCGTACACGACCCAGTCCGAAGATCCCCAGTACCTGCGCCAAAGCCCCGCGGCCGTGGCCAAGAACCGGGTGGAAACGGACTTTGGTTTGGGGGACGGTCATATTTCCAAGCTTCTGCCCTACCCTCCGGGAGGCGACGGGGTCCGGACTCCGCTGGACCTGTGGCGCTACGCGGGCAAATCCGGTTCATCGTACAGCTCACCCTATATGGACATGCCCTTTGCGGATTGGGTCAAACACAACCAAGCGCAGAAACCTGGACTGATGGCCGACGTGCACGCCTACATGCGCCAGAGGTACGACTTCTCGGGCGAGCCGATTCCTGGCGTCACGATGTCGGCCGGCAAAGCGATCATGAAAGGACCCGTAGCCCGGCTGCCGCAGGGAGTCGCCTCGTTTGAAGTGCTGGCGCAGATGACTCCCGCTGAGATCAAGCGCCAAGACGTCTTCCCGTACAAGCCCTTGGCCCATCCGCTGGCCACCACCGGCCACATGGTGTTCCCCGATTCCTGGATCCAGGCCCATCCCGAGCATGAACGGTTCGACGTGGATTTTGACATCCCGGACGCCTATCTGCCGGAGTTTCCACCGCCGATGTTTCTGACAAACCACAAGGAACTGGGCGACGTGAGCGGCGGGCGGGAAATCACCCTCGGCAACTACTTTGAAATCTTTGACGGCCTCTTGACTCCCGAACAGATGGAAGGCCTCAAGGAGCTGTTGCGGCCGACACCCACCACCTGGTTCAACCATACCAACCACCGCGTCACGCTCTCGGCCAGTGCAGGGGTGGCGTGTCTTTCCTGCCACGTCAACGGTCACACCAACGGGGCGATCGAACTTGCCCCCGATTCACGACCCAATCAGGCCCGTTTGCGGGTCGACACCCCGACTATGCGGGGCAACTACAACCTGATGCAACTCGCTTCAAAACGATCCATCCGCAGCATGGACCACTTTTCCGAGGTGGAGGAGTACTTCGACGGCGACCCGGGCATGCTGCAGGCCATCGGTCCCCGAGGAGCCCAGCGCCAGATTACCAACCGCATGGGCGACTTCAACGCCATTCTCGACTTTCCGCCTGCCCCTAAGCTCGGCCCGGACATGCGACTGGTCCCAGAAACCGCCACTGAGACCGAACTGCGCGGCGAGCGGTTGTTCCACGGTAAAGCCAACTGCGCCCAATGCCACTACGGTCCTGCGTTTGTTGACGACTACCTGCACGACCTCCAGGTCGAGCGCTTCTATGCGGGACGGCCGGAGGGCCCGATCAAGACCTTCGCCTTGCGCGGCATCAAAGATTCCCCGCCGTATTTGCACGACGGCCGCTTGCCGACGCTGCACGACACGGTGGAATTCTTCAACCTAGTCCTGCGGTTGAAGCTGACTGCCCAGGAAAAGCAAGACTTGGTGGCCTTCCTGCTGTGCCTGTAGGCCCGCAGTCTTGGGATCCGACTCGGCCCGTCACCGTCGATTCCGGTCACAAGTAAGCAAGAAGGAACTTGGGTTTCCGGGGCGAGGCGTTACACTTGTGTTCGCCCCCGGACACCTCGGCGGTGGAGTCGGGCGAAGATCTGATGGGGAACGTCGGCTAATACAAGGGGTTCAAACGACATGTTCGCAACTCTGAGTCGAAGCTGGGAATTCGCCAAGATCAGTTACGGAATCCTGTGGGATTACAAGAAGCTGATTGTCTTTCCCCTCGTATCCACCGTTGCTGCGGCAGTGGTTACCGCGAGCTTTCTTGTTCCCCTTTGGACGGCTGGGACGCTGGAAAAGTGGCTCGAGTTCATGGACGACGAGTCCGCCACTGTCGCGACGACCGCCGACCAAGTCTGGATGTATGGCATCCTGTT
>CBDUST010000241.1:0-7356 GCA_965369945.1 uncultured bacterium
TCGATACCTTCGGCCAACCCCCAGCCGGTACCGGTTGTGGCGCGCTATATTCCATCGCTGGGCCGCTGGTCAACGCCTCCCGTCCGCCGGGCACCTGGCAAACGTATGACATTGTTTTCAGAGCGCCTCGGTTTGATAACCAAAATAAAATCACCGAGTTGCCGCGCTTGACCGTGCTTCACAACGGCATTGTGATCCACAATAACCTTGAATTACCCAATACAACGCCCGGCGGTTTGGACCGCGAAATGGTCGACGTCGGACCGCTTCTGCTGCAATTTCACGGCGACCCGGTGCGGTATCGCAACATCTGGCTGCGATCATTGGATTGAGCGAGCCTCGATAAGTGATGCGATTGCTGATCGTGACATCCGTGCAAGCGGAGGCTGAGGCGATCGGCTCGATCGACGATGTTGAGATTGTTGTTTCCGGCATCGGCAGAACGAATGCTGCTGCAGCGACGACCGAAGCGATTATCCGCGACGGACCGTTCGATCTGGCGGTCAATGCCGGCGTTGCCGGAGCGCTGCCTGGCGGAGGATTGTCGATCGCCCAGACCGTCGTCGCGACGGAATGCGTTTACTTCGAGGAGGGTTTACTGACTCCTACGGGGTTCGAGGATATCGCGGCGATGGGCTTCGCACTGGGCGACTTTCCCGGCAATGTGGTTCCGGTGGATAAAGCCGTGCTGAGCCTGTTGACCGATCATTTCCGCTGTGGACCAATTGCGACGGTCGCTACATGCTCGGGCACCGACGAGGCGGCGCGCCAGGTCGAGCAGCGAACAGGCGCCATAGTCGAGGCGATGGAAGGTGCAGCAGTCGTGCATGCAGCATCTCGACTTGGCGTGGGGGCGATCGAATTGCGTACCATCAGCAACACGACCGGTAATCGTCAACAGCAGGTATGGAAACTAGACGATGCGCTTGCGGCGCTGGGCCCGGCGGTTCGCGAGATGGCGATCATCCTGCGCGGTGATTGACGCAGGACCGACCGGCAACAAAAACGCCGTTCCAACGAGACCGCTCGCTGACTTGGACGAGTGTTATCGGTCAAGTCGGAGCGATCCGACGGACTCTGCGGATTTCAGCATGTATTTGCTTGTTGTTCGTACGGTCGGAACCTCAACCCCTCTGATGATGGCGTCGATGGTTCAAGGTCGTGGTCTCGCTGTCGGAGCGGGACCGATGTACGTGCGTTGGAGGGGCGAGGAATGGGATTTTCAATGTTTTCCGCCCAGTCGCCGCCGATTGCGATCGACTTCGGTACATCGTCGGTGAAGTTGTTGCAACTGAGCATCGTCGCTCAGCCGGCCATTATGGCCGCCGCGGAGCTGCCGATACCCGACGATATCCGCCAGGATAGGAAGAAGCGGATCGACTTCTTGGCCAAGAAGCTTCCTAGACTGCTGAGCAAAGCCGGGTTCAAAGGGAATCGGGCGATCTGCTCGGTCCCCAGTGCTCAAACGTTCATCCAGCACATGCAGATCAATGCTACTGACGGCGCCGCCCGTGATGAGCAGATTCACGAGCAGTTGTCTTCGCAGACCGGCCGGCTGCCCCAGACGATGGTCATACGAACCATCGACGTTGCCGAGGTCGCCCGCGAGGGGCAGACCCGCTCGGAGCTGATCTGCTTGGCGATCCCACGAGAAGTGGTGATGCGCCATGTCGAGCTTCTGAGTGGATGCAAACTCCAAGTGATCGGCGCCCACAGTGAGGTGATGGCGATGGTCCAAGCCTCCGTACGACTGAACGCCGACAGCGCTGATGAGAGTCGGACAACGTTGTTCGCGGATCTGGGTTGGGGCAGCACCAAGGTCACAATCAGTCACGGGAACCAGATCGTCTTCGCGCGGTGTATCCAAGTCGGCGGACGAGACTTCGACCAGTGCATCGCGGATCAGATGCAATGCGATCTTGCCGAGGCACGGGCACACCGCTTGTCGAACGATGTCTTTGCAACGACTGCGGCGCAAACCGAAGCCTGCGAGGCTGAAGCTGTGCCCGCCCTGCTCCGCGCAGGCGCCCAACAGGCGCAGCGCGAGCCAAGCGAATCATCCGCGCAGGGGGAATTCGGATCGAGCGCAGCGATCGCAGTCGATGACGACAACGCCTCGAACAGCGGTCAGGGACTTTCAGAGTTGCTCGAGGCGATCACGGACGAGTTGTCGATGTGCCTTCGATATCACAGAGGTGTCTTCCGAGACCGGTCGGTTGATCAAATGATCTTCTTCGGCGGCGAAGCGAGGCAGGTGGGGCTATGTCAGCACATCGCCAAAGCGCTGCGCCTACCGGCACAGTTGGGGGATCCGCTGACGAGCTTTGCGACCGGCGGATCGTTGTGTACGCCGGGGCTTACGCTCGGTGAACCTCAACCTGGTTGGGCCGTGGCTTGCGGCCTGAGCACTTCACCGGTCGATCTGTAAGGAGCCCAAACCCATGACCAACGCGAGCTTCCTGCCGGAAGATTACATTGAGGAACGAGCTGAACGGCGCACGAACCTGATCAGCCTGATCCTGTTCGGTGTCGTGATGATCACTGTCTTCGCTGCGTTCATGGTGACCAACCGTGAATGGACGCAGGTGCGTGCTTCGCAGGAGGCGATCAACAGCCAATACCAGTTGGCGGCCCGCCAGATCGATGAACTCACTCAGCTCGAGCAGCAAAAGGAGCAGATGCTGAACAAGGCCGAGCTCGCTGCTGCTCTCGTGGAGCGGGTTCCCCGAAGCATTCTGCTGGCTGAGTTGATCAACCGCATGCCCCCGCGCCTGAGCCTGCTCAAGTTCGAACTCAAATCAGAGAAAGTTCGAGTGATTCGAGCGCTTCCCAATAACCGAAGACGTGGTCGAAACGCCGGTCCCAAGCGAGCACCGACCCGGGCGCAGGCGTCTTCAGAGCCGGAGAAGATCGAGATACCGCGCCGCGTCGTCACGGTTTCGATGGTGGGAGTCGCCCCGACTGACCTGGAGGTTTCGCGTTTCATGTCCGCATTGACCTCGTATTCCCTTCTGCGAGACGTTACTCTCGACTATTCGAGGGAGCGTGAAGTAGACGATCGGATCATGAGGCAGTTCGGCATCAAGATGAAACTCAACAGCAACGCCGATGTACGACGGATCGAGACATCGCCCGATGTGCCGGATCTCAGGGACCCGATGACGGACAAGCTGCACTTCATCTCGCCGGACGGAAGCAATACCGCATCTGTGTCAACCGCTAAGGAAGAGGGGAACTGATCATGCGATTCGGATTCCGCGAACTCATCTTTCTTGTGGTGCTGCTGGCAGTACCTGTTGCTTCGTGGTGGTATGTATTCAAGCCGCGCAACGCTGAGATCCAGCAGGCCCACCGGGAAATCGAGATCAAGCAAGCGAAGCTTAACAAACTGCGCGAAGTCGCCAAACGAATCGACGACATCGGCCTGGCCATCGAGCAGGGCCGGGAGGCAGTCGAACTCGTTGAGGCCAAGCTGCCTAACCGCGAACAGGTCGAGGACATCCTCGAGAACGTCTGGCAATTAGCCAAGCGCAACCGCCTGATCCTCAAGTCGGTCGAGAGCGAGAAGCCCGTTCCCGCCGCGCTCTACATGGAGCAGCCGCTAAAGATGGTCGTCACTGGCCGATTCGATGGGTTCTACCAATTCCTTTTGGAACTGGAGAATCTATCTCGGATCACACGCGTGCCTCGGATGAAGCTAGAGCGACTTGGCAACTCGGGCGGTCGAGACGAGATAGAGCTTGACTCTGGACTGATGACGGCGGAATTCACGCTGAGCATCTACTTCGAGCCGCCGCAATCCGAAAGAACGGTGGACGGAGAACAGGGGCGAAAGTGGTGAGCGAACACGAAATGTACAACACCGATGAGGCCACCGAACTCATCGAGACGGACGACTTGTCGTCCGACGAACCGACGCAGATGCCACTGGGGACGGGGGCGTTTGCCGCCGAGGACGGCGATCTGGACGGGCTCGATAATGAATTGGTCAAAAAACGACGGACCGGCCCGTTGATCTTGATTGCGGTGGTGTTGCTCGCCGTCGGGGGCCTATTCTGCATGCACACGCTCTCGAAGATCACTGGGGCGACTCAGAGCAACAGTGAGATAGAAGCCACCATCAGCGATTTCCTCAATTCGATCGCCGGAATGAAACTCGGCGACTCGGAGGGATCTGCAAGAGACCTGGTCGCGAGTCATCGCAAGGTCGTCGACGTCCTCGTCGACAACTACACCGATCTGCAAATCCCGCTTTCCGACCTCCAGTTCAACCCCTTCGTCATCGATCGAGGTTCGCAGCCGACTGCCCAGCCCGACGTTGATTTCGGGGACGACGATGCGCGACGGCTGGAAAGAAAGCGCGTCAAACGCAGAGAAGTAATCCAGTCCGCTGCCCATAGCCTCCGCTTGAAATCCGTGATCATGGGCGGAACACCCCTGGCGAATATCAGCGGATCCATCGTCCGCATCGGGGAAGTTGTCTCGGTCCAACACGAAGACATTGATTTCCACGTGACCGCGATAACAAAAGATACTGTCACGATCACGGCGAACGAACCGCATCTGACACTGAAGGTTGATGTAATCCTTGAGCTTGACATCGGTCGTTAGCACCGGAATCCGATGATCCGTGCCGGCAAAACAGTACGAGAGCAGAGTTCAGCATGAGTGATGCGCCAGGCGATGTGGGCAAAGACAAGACGAAATCGGCGAACGCGCCGTCCGGCTGCTTGTCGAACCTCTATATGCCGGAAGAGGACGCTAGCGTCGCAGACGGCGGGGATATTGGTCAGCAACTTCTGAAGCTCGGCGTCATCGAGTCAGAGCAGTTGGACGCAGCACGGCGAATCCTCAAGCAAACCCCGGGGCGCCACCTCGCACAAATCCTCATTGAAATGGGCATTGACGAGCCTGCGGTCCAGAAAGTGGTAGCTGCAGAGAACCGGCTGCCTTTCGCCCGCGCCACGATTGATGATGCCGATTCTTACGATCTCAAGTTGCTCAATCGGCTTGGGCCGGAGTATTGCAAAGAACACCTCGTGCTCCCATTGCGCCGCGAGGGGTCGCGAATGCTCATCGGTACCGCCAGCCCCGACGATGTCTTTCGCCTGGATGACGTGAAGCGCCGCCTCCGCGTCACTTCGGTTAAACACGTACTCGTGACTGCCGGCGACATCCGCGCCATCATCGAGACGCTCAACGAGACCGAGACGGAAGACTACGACATTGACGATATTCTCTCCGACGTTGATGAGGACGACGTCGAGGTTGTGGAGGAGAAAGAGGACAGCGCTGACATTGAAGAGGCCGCGTCCTCGCCGGTCGTCCGTTTCGTAAATCACATCATCCAGACAGCGATGAAAGAAGGCGCTTCGGACATCCACATCGAACCGGAGGAAAAAGCGCTCCGTGTCCGGTTCCGTATCGACGGTGTTCTGTTCGATGCGATGAACCCGCCCAAGCGCATGCACGCCGCCATCACCTCGCGCATCAAAATCATGGCCAACCTCGACATCGCCGAGCGGCGCCTTCCACAGGACGGCCGCATTCGCGCGACCGTCGTCGGTCGCAAGCTTGATCTGCGCATCTCGACGGTACCCACCTCCACGGGTGAGAAGACCGTTATGCGTATCCTCGATACACGGTCGATCAACGTCACGCTCGATGAGCTGGGGTTCGCAGAGGAGACGCTGGCAATCTGGAAGAACCAGGTGGATCAGCCCCACGGAATCGTCCTGGTCACCGGACCCACGGGATCGGGAAAGACGACAACGCTCTATTCATCTATCCGCCAGATGAATATCCGCAAGCTCAACGTCTGCACCGTAGAGGATCCCGTCGAATACAGCCTCAACGGAATTACTCAGATTCAGGCGCATGAAAAAATCGGCATGACATTCGCCATCGCGCTTCGCGCACTATTGCGTCAGGATCCGGACGTGATCTTGGTCGGCGAGATCCGAGACCTCGAGACCGCTACGATCGCCATTCAAGCGGCGCTCACCGGGCACTTGGTGCTGTCAACATTGCACACCAATGATGCGCCGTCGTCGATCACTCGATTGATCAACATCGGCCTCGAGCCGTTCCTCATCGGCGCCGCCGTCAATGCCGTGCTGGCACAACGGCTGGTCCGCAGAATCTGCAGCCACTGCAAGAACGAGGTCGATGTCACGCCGGAAATTGAAGAGTTTCTCACCATGCACGGCATCACCGCATCCAAGGTCATGAAGGGCAAGGGGTGTCAACGTTGTCGAGAGACCGGCTACTCTGGACGCGTTGGCTTGTACGAACTGCTTCTGCTGGACGATCATCTTCGCGACACGATCGCCCGAAGCCCCAACGTAACCGAGTTTCGACGCACCTGCATCGAGCGCGGAATGGTCACGCTACGCGAAGATGGATTCAAGAAGGTCGGCAAGGGCGCCACCACCGTAGAAGAAATCCTCCGCGTCACCGAAGCGACGATCTGAACGACGAGCGCTTCGCGCTTTCGTCACGGCCAGAACGCTGAGACGCACAGCACAATCCATACGACCAGCGCGATGCCGACCTTACTCATCGCCGCGATGACCCGCCCGATCGTGGCGCCAAACGCAGGCTTCAGCGATCCCTTGAGCGTTTGCGGCTGCCGGCCTGAGGTTTCGCCAATGAGCGCACCGATGAACGTGCCGACGACCGCGCCCACCAACGCACCGAAGATCGGGATCGGCACCGCCACTTGAAACACGATCGCGCCAACTATCCCGCCAACCAGCGCGCCCCACATGCCACGTTTGGTCGCTCCACCTTTCTTCGCGCCGACCATGCTCGCAGCGAGTTCGATCAGCTCCCCAAGCGCAAGTAGAGCCGCGCTGAGCCCCAACCACCACCAGCCGAAGGTGACCGCCGGCTCCGCGGTCAAGTACGATTCATCGAACAGCTCGATTACCACCGCCAGGGCGAGCATGATCCACGCCCCGGGGAGCTGGAAGACCACGAGCGCCACACACCCCAAGCCAACGACCGCAAACACCACCGCAACGACATAAAGCATCCAGTCCATCGTGTATATCTTCGGGAATCGACGACCAGCTTTCCAGTCTGGGTAACTCGGCGGCCAAATACCCGCGATTCCGCCTGTTTGGCGAGTGACGCACAGCGTCCCGGCACCATGATGCTCCGCCGTAGTTGATTTTTGGGCTCCGGCGCAGACCCTGTGTCGGATGCCGCCCGACAGAACGCAATCCGACGATCCACGTAGCGATGCCCAACTCGTCGAGGCGGCCAATGCCGGCGAACTTAGCGCCTTCGCCGCGCTGTACAACCGCCATCGACTCTGGGTCGTTGATCTTGCCTTCCGTTTCACTAACGATC
>CBDUST010000242.1:0-7313 GCA_965369945.1 uncultured bacterium
CTCACCATCCCGAGTACTGCTAGAGTGAGTCCCATCACCAAGAACACCATCACGACTGCGGCGACAGACACCGCCGTTCGATTGCGATGTAGGAATTTGCGAATGCGATAGGTGGCGCCGGGTGGGCCCGCGATCACCGGTTCGTCATTGAGGTGTCTCTTGATGTCCATTGCCAAGCCGTTGGCTGTGTCATAACGACGTGACCTATCCTTTTCCAAGCACTTCATAACGATCCAGTCAAGATCGCCTCTGAGCAATGAGCTCAGTCGCCTCACATCCGTTTGTCGCTCCTTGGCTGTTTGCGTTGCCGTTTCGCCAAGAGAACTCAGCCGTGTACTTGGCTTGTGCGGCTCCGTTTCCAGGATTATCCGCAACATCTCCGCATACCCTTTGCTCGTCAGTTCCTTGCTATCAAACGGCGTCGTTCCCGTGAGCAACTCGTAAAGCAACACGCCAAGTGAATAGATGTCGCTGCGCGTGTCGATATCCAGTCCACTCATTTCCGCCTGCTCTGGGCTCATGTACGCAGGCGTGCCGATCATCTGATGATGCTCAGTAAAGAGCGTCTTTTGTGTCAGCTCCGAATTTGTTGCCTTGGCGATTCCGAAATCAATTACTTTTGGTACAGGCACTCCATCATGCAAGGTGATAAGCACATTAGACGGCTTGATATCGCGGTGGATTATTCCTTTTTGGTGTGCGTGTTGAATCGCATTGCAGACACTTGTGAAAAGCTCCAGCCTGGCTTTGGCGTTTAGCTTTTCCTTATCACAGTATTCCAAAATCCCGATTCCCTTGACATACTCCATCGCAAAGTAAGGCCGACCCGTTTCGGTTGCACCGGCATCAAGCACTTTGGCGATATTGGGGTGATCCATCATCGCCAGCGCTTGGCGTTCAGCCTCAAAGCGCGCGATCACCTGCTTCGTGTCCATACCGAGCTTGATGATCTTCAGAGCAACCCGCCGCTTCACCGGCTCGCGCTGCTCAGCCATCCACACACTGCCGAAGCCACCCTCGCCGATCTGCTGAAGCAGCTTGTAGCGGTCGATCATCTGACCCGCCTTCTCGCGGGGCGAGTGAGTCAATGTTGGATTGGCCTCGCCCGGTTCGGCAGTGTCGTGCGTGGTTTGGCCAAGAAAGGTCCCAGCCTCGATATCAGCCTTGAGCAGCGCCTCGATCTTGGCGCGCAGTCCCACGTTGTCGCCACAAGCTCCCTTGAGCTAGCCGATTCGTTCACTCTGGTCGGAGATCTCACGGGCGGCATGGAAAATTGACTCTGTATTCTGGATTTGCGGCATGATTCACTCCTGCTCGACGGGCAGAATTGGTGCCCGTGACTCAATGCGTATTTCAGCTGAACTTCACCCCACAGACTTGCGAGATTTATGAGCCGTCGGTGAGTTCGTTATACAGCCATGCCCGGGCGTAGGCCCAGTAACGGTCAGCGGTGGTGGGGGAGATGTCCAAGATCGCCGCTGCCTGTTTGAGCGTCAGCCCGCCGAAGAACCGTAATTTGACCAGTTGAGCTTTGGCCGGGTCTTCCGCCGCGAGTTTCGTCAGCGCTGCATCGAGATCAAGCACCTCCTCCGGCAGAACGTCGCTCTTCAATGAGGCGCTATCCAGCGTTGTGCGCTTCAACCCACCGCCACGCTTCATAGCGTTGCCAGCTCGCGCTCGGTCGATCAGAATGCGTCGCATCGCTTCGGCGGCGGCGGCGAAAAAGTGGCCGCGATCGTCCCATCTCAAATCAGCGTTTTCCTCTGACCCGACCAATCGTATATAGGCCTCGTGCACAAGTGCCGTTGCCTGGAGCGTATTGCCGCTACTCTCGCGTGCCATCCGACTTTCGGCAAGCTTGCGCAGCTCCTCATACACCACAGGCAGCAGTTCCTGGGAAGCCTGCTGATCGCCTTGCTGGACCGCTTCTAAGATGCGGGTGACATCTGCTCGCATGAGTCTTTAGAGCATACCGTCTGAGTGCACAAGCACGCGACCCTTTTTCTGGCAAACGGGGCGTCCACGGCTTGACGTGTCACGATCCGATCCGGCCCCTCGTACGAGCAGTCTTGCAACGAAGCACCGACAGGTGGCAATTCTCGGCGTAGCATGTGCTTTGACGGACCGAGGCTCAAGCATGCCCAAGATCATCGCTGGTGAATTTCGATCGCGCTCACTCCGAACCCTTCCGGGAGTTGAGTCGACCAGACCCATACTCAGCCGGGTCAAGGAATCGGTTTTCGGTATGTTGCACGAATGGTTCGACGGCGCTCGTGTGCTGGATTTGTTTGCGGGCGTGGGGACGGTGGGGTTGGAAGCGGTAAGCCGTGGGGCGTCCGAAGTGTTGATGGTCGAGCGGGACGCGAAGGTGTTTGGGGTACTTCAGCACAACATCGAGACGCTGCAATGCGGCGACCGCGCCAAGGCGATGCAGGCGGACGCCCTCGCGCAAACGTGTCTGATGCGTGCGCCGCAGCCGGTCGATCTGATGTTCGTCGATCCGCCATATTCGCTGATGCGTGATGAAGGTTCCCGGCAACGAGTTCTCGATCAGATCGCCAGATGTCGACCGATCATGGGTGACAAGGGATTTGTGGTGCTTCGAAGCCCGCTTGGGCCTGAGGACATCGATCTTTCCATAGATGGTTTCGTAGGGCCGGAGCCGCATCGATACCGAAAAGACATGTGGGCGCTATTCTATGAGCCTGCTCAGAAGACTGCGTGTTCAGAGCCTGGCGATGTGACGCCCGGGTGATGCGCACTGTCCAGGCGACGAAGGGTCCACCGCTCGATGGCAAGCACGGCAGACAACCCGGCGCGGCGACCCGCCAGTGATCTTCGAACGGCGGCCGTGGAGGTCCTGCGCACGTTGGTCGATGCAGGGCACGAGGCGTACTTTGCCGGCGGGTGTGTGAGAGACAAACTCCTGGGAATCGAGCCGGCCGACTATGACATCGCGACCGACGCCAAGCCTGATGAGGTTGGGCAATTGTTTCGCCGCACCCAACACGTCGGCGAGTCGTTTGGCGTCGTATTGGTTTCGTCACACGGTCACCAAATTGAGGTGGCAACGTTCCGCAGCGACGGCGTGTACTCTGATGGACGTCATCCCGAGACGGTTACATACTCCGATGCCGAGCATGACGCCCAGCGTCGAGACTTCACGATCAACGGTCTGTTTGAGAATCCGCTAACGAATGAGATTATCGATCATGTGGGCGGACAAGTAGATCTTGAGGCGAGAACGATCCGTGCCATTGGCGATGCGGACGCCAGGATCCGCGAGGATCGGCTGCGCATGCTTCGCGCGGTACGATTTGCAGCACGATTTAGATTCGCCATCGAGCAGCGCACCGCCGACGCTATTCGGCGCGCGGCGGGTGACCTGCAAGGCGTGAGTCGCGAGCGCATCGGTTGGGAACTCAAGCGAATGCTGAGCCACGAAAGTCGAGCCGTGGCTGCACGGGAGCTGCAGATACTCGGTCTTGATTCAGCCGTTCTGAACGAAGCGAGCCTGACGACAGCAACCCCACGGCTTGCGGGGCTACCCAAGACGGCACCCTATCCAACAGCTCTAGCCGGATGGCTTCTTGATCGCCACGAGTCGACTGAAGATCGGCTCAGAGATCGGGCCCACGGCTGGTCAGGCAGCCTGATGCTTTCCAATGCCGAGCAGCACCAGTTGACCCGTTGCTTGGCGATCTACCAAACCCTTCGCACGGACTGGTCAGGCCTGGGTATCGCCAAGCAGAAGCGTCTGGCATCGCAAGTAGAGTTCGCCGAAGCGATGGCAATTCTTGAGGCAATCGAGCCGGAAGAACTCATCGATATCCGTCGCCAGACCGCGATACTGGCTGAGACGGGTCTTCAGCCGACACCCCTGATCGACGGCAACGACCTGGCCGAGCTCGGATTGACGCCGGGTCCGATCTTCGGCCGTGTCCTGGAGGCGGTCTACGATGCCCAATTGGAGGGCAGCGTGGGGGATCGAAAGGCTGCCCTGGTTCTGGCGAGCGCCCTGGCCAAGACGTTCACAGAGGCCGATTACTCGTGATCGATCGAGCGAGCTGGCAGCAGAGGGGCTCTGCGTGGAAGGGGAGATTCTGATGTTTGTGCCGCGCGGTGCGAAAAACCGGCGGAATGGAACTTTGCGGGGACCCTAGCGTCGGATAAACTAGGTTTGGATGCTTTTTGCCCGGTCGGCGCGACCGGGACGGCATCGAAGGCGGTCATTGTGCTGATCTATCCTGGACCGTTGCTTGCATAACTTGACAGGTGAGGAAACTCCATGAACTGCCGCTTCACAGCCTGGATGAACGTCACGCTGATCGCCATTGTCATCGCCCTTGTGGCCCCTTTGTCTGTACAAGCCCAAGTCGACGACGAAGGCCAGACCGAGGACATCGTGTACATGGCCGACGGTCGTGTGCTGCACGGCCAGATCCTCAGCGAGACACCGACACAGGTGATCTTTCAGTACATCGATCGGAAGCTGAACTTACAGAGCAAACTCACGCTCGCTCGTTCGGACATCGAGAGTATCGACCGGGGCGTTCCGATCGAGGATCCGATCGAGCCGGAAGTGAGGAAATCGACTGTTCGAAAATCGAACACATCGAAGCCCGATGGATGGAGCGGCTACGGGCGCTTGCGCTCCGACAGCGACGCCGAGAACGTTCCGAGCTTCTATATGGTTCCAATGAAGGGGCAGATGGGGACAGACATCACCGCCTCGATTTATAAGGAGCTGGTCGCTGATATTCGCGAGGTCAATCCGGATGT
Organism: uncultured bacterium; assembly: GCA_965369945.1. Classification (GTDB taxonomy): domain Bacteria; phylum Planctomycetota; class Phycisphaerae; order Phycisphaerales; family SM1A02; genus JADFNO01. The sequence goes on from CBDUST010000242.1 coordinate 4,783, forward strand.
CATCATCATTCAGATGGAAAGCGCCGACTACGCCGACACGTTCGCAACCGCGATCGGCGAAGCGGAACCCGGTGAGATCAGTCGCCCGGAGTTTGATGACTACAAGGAGATCGTCAATATCTTCCACGATGATCTGGGGGACTATCGACAAGTCGTTTGGGTGCAAGACGCGGTTGGTATCGCCTCGACGATGGCTCTCTCGTGGGAAGAGCTCTATATGACGCCCGATGCTCGCCTCGGCGGGATGAGAATGGTCATTGAGCTGACGGGCGCTGACAAGTGGTCGGACGACGATATCCGCGCGAAGATGATGGCCGCGTGGATGGGGTCGGCCAAGTCGTTATTGGAGTACGGGGGGTATGCCTACGAACTGGCCGATGCAATGATGTGGGCGCCGCATAAGCTCAGCGCGTCTTTTAGGGGGCGTGAAGTCGTGTGGTCGCTGCAGGAAGATGGGGAGTTCGTCGTCGACAATGATGACGAAGAAACAGCCGAATTCACGGCGGTTGCCGCGGAGAATCTTCTCATTAGCGACGGCACTGCCGAGACGCTCGACGATCTCGCGTTGCTGCTTGGATTCCGTGAATATCGCGTGGTCGACGCGTACCCCAAAGAAGTGGTCAGTGGATACCGGGAGGACTGGCGCACTGCGTTCAGTAACACAGTTGCCTGGTGGAAAGACTATCAACAGTACATGGGCTGGGTCGGTGGTGAGGACGCTCTGGCGTATTTGAGCAAAGCCAAGCGTTCGATTGAGCGAATCATAAGGGCTATGGATATGTACCCTCCGGTTGAGCTGCGCTGGAAAGAGGAACGGGGTACAACGAAGTTCCAGCTCGAGATGCTGGTTGAGCAACTGAAGCAAAGGATTCGTGACATGCGGCAGCGCGGCGGCGATCGCGGCGGCGGCCGCCGCGGCGGCGGCGGATTAGGTGGTGGATGAACCGAATCCTATTTTCCGGGTACTTCCTACCTGCCACAGGTTTTTGTCAATCGATTTCGCGAGACTGAGTATGAAACATTCGCTACTAAGAACCGTGACGTGTTGCCTTGCCTTAGCCGTGGTGACGGCAGCGCTGGCCGCACCCTCGATAGAGATCCGACTGAAGAACGGCTCGGCTTGGCGCGGCGAACTCAACGACGTCGTTCGCTTGAGCTTCGTTGAGCGGGGCATTGAGATCGAGTTCACCGGTCGGCTCCTCGCGGCTACTAAATACTACGTCAAGATCGAAGGTAAACTGGCCGGTGAAACGGCAACGAAGACCATCTTCAACGGTGATATCCGATCGATGCGCACTCTTGCCGAACCGGAGGCGGCCGATGTAATCGGCTCTGCCAAGACGCGCAGCGACAAGCCGGCCTCCGACGTAACGAGCGCTGCGACTGAAGGGAATCAATCTCGGGGCGTCTTCGTGCTTCCGATGTCCGGGATGGTTGGCGAGACGTTCCGCGCACAGGAAATCAAGAAGATTGGAGATCACGCAGATACCTTCGGTCCCGGCCAAATCATTATTCTGCTGTTCGACTCCCACGGCGGACTGGCCGCCGCGATGGAGCCTATTCACAATTCGATTCTCCAGGTGAAGCGACGTCATCGTGTCATCGCCTGGATCAAGACGGCAATCTCAGCCGCCGCCGCTTCCTCGCTCGCTTGCGACGAAATCTACTTCATGACTGAGGGTACGCTGGGTGCGATGACTGCCTATGCAGGAACCACAGCCCTCAAAGACGAGGAGTTGCAGGCATGGTTGGATCTCGCCGCCAAGTTCATGGAGAACGGTGGTCGCTACCCCTATATCGCTCATGCTATGATCCACGCCCCAGCCTTGCTGTCCTACGACAAGGATCCCGAGACCGGCGAGGTCATTTGGCACAATGACCTGTCAGGCCAGCATCAACTGTCCAATGACACAACCAACCTTGTGTTTACATCCGGAGTTGCGGTCGATTCCGGTTTTGCAGACGGCATTGCCGACACCGGTGAGGAACTGGCGGCGTTGCTCGACCTGAGTGAATGGCGTGAGATCGACAACTATGGGCGCTCCATCGCTAAGGACTGGGAGGACATCGTTAGCAGGGCCAAGGAGGAAATCCCACGCTTGATAGCTCGCCGTGGTATGGTCACCGGCACACCGGAGCAGCGCATCGGAGCGCTCATTCGAATCGACGAGGCGCTGATCAAGTGGATTGATCGGGCTCCGGCAATTGCGCGGATGATGATTCCTGTTTCAAAGGACTTCCTGGAGCGAGAAATCCGCGATTATCGCAAACAGCTTGCGGACATTAGGAGAAGGCGCTAACCGGATTTGGGGCAGCAGCGAACTTTGACGCCCGCTTGGCGAATCACCGAGCGGGTTTTTTTCTGCGCTACATCACTGCCGCTAGAGCAGTTTCAATGCTATTGTAGCGTCAGGGCATGGCAGAAACGGGTCAAAGGAGCTGCCTCAAGACCGGTGGTATCCCGATTCCATTGGATCCTCACCCGTGCGAAGATCCGGTGGCACGGGCATCCTGCCCGTGCAGATGTCACG
>CBDUST010000243.1:0-7295 GCA_965369945.1 uncultured bacterium
AGTTTGGTGTCAGTTTTGTCATAGGACAGAGGGTGCCAGAGTGCCCTAAGCCTTTATATATCAAAGATTTAGACCATGTCATACCCAGGGGGGTATGACACGCCAGATTGCCCGTGTCTGTTAGGTTTATGTTTGGCTCGCCAGCCGCGCACCAGCCGGCGAAACCCGCAAATATGGGGGCCCCGTAGGCAGCCTCGGAACCAACAATCCGGGCCCCGTCGGCGATGTCGAAAGGCCCCAGATTCCAGCGGGATCTGACTGGCTGGGGGGCCGGAACAGAAGTATCGGTGTTGGGGTCGACAGTCCAGCTTCTGAAAGCAAGCTGCCCAGGATCGCCAGAGCCAGCGCGAGTCTTCCCAATCGGATCGCTCGCAGTGACCTTGAGCAGTTCCGACAGAGCATCGAGGAGTGGAAGAGGCAAGGACGGGTGGCGGGCGGAGGTGGCAGCCGAGTACTGCGAGCAACCCGGGCCATCTACTCTCTCGGGCGAGGCCAGTTCAGCTTTAGGGCGACGTTATTGCCGCAGGGGAGATCAACCTGTAGCACGACGGCACCGCGCAGTTTGCGTACCGACGTGATCTCGCTCCGATGGTAAGTGCGCCTTCGGCCCGCCAGAGTGACTTGAAGTATGCCCCCATCTGCCAAGCGTCCGAGATTGCGCCGGGCGGTTGACGGCGAACACTCCACCCGCTTCGCGATCGTGCTGACATCCATCGGCTGCTCGTCCAACTCTACAATCATTCGGCACCGCAAGTCACTACCCAACAGTCGAAGGACCGACCGTACATCGTCCAGGTTCGATCTCTTCGATCGCTTGCTCTCGCCCCTCTTCATCGCCTTCCCTTCAGTCGGGAACAAGTCCAGATCATCACAATCTGCCATGGAGCGCTATTGCTGTCCCACGAGCGTCCTGGCCCGCAGCCACTTGGAATCACCTTATACGGACTCGTCTCTAACTCCGCCATTTCGCGCCGCGCAATCGGAGACCCAATGTGAATAACGAATGTCGGATTCCGTACGTCCCGATCAATCATCGTCACTCAACATCTATCTCAGTGCGTCGCCTGATCCTTCCAAGCACGGCCAATGTATCGTCCAGCGACCAGGGACCGGTCCCAATTACACCTACAGTAGTCCCGTCGGCGTATGCCACCGCGATCATCTGCGGTAAAGGATCCTGACTGACTTGGAGATCCCATGCAAACCCGTTCAACTCAATCTGCTCTTCGATGTCCGGCGATTCGGCTCGTAACGCAGCCAAGTGGATCTTGCTGAGGGGCCCTCTGTCGAGGCCAACATGCTCAGTGTCGACCGTCAGAACCTGGAACTCCAGCGAGGTCCCATTCCTGGCAACAATGCTGCGCGGTGGATCCACGTTGCCCTGCAAACGAAAACCTGGAGGTAAGGTGATTGCTGCAATCGGACCAGAAGGATAGCGAATCACACGCCGTCGTTCGGGCAGCACCAGAGTGGCGGACAGCGCAACCATAATCAATAGAACGGCAATCGGCACGACTGCTCTGGCGGACACGCGCCATCGCTGACGGGGACGATTCCCGGCAACAGATTGTGTGATTTCCCCTGTGTCCATGGTGACGATCCTAGTCTTCAATCGTGATGCGATAGACCGTGCCACTGGCTCCACCCTGAAACTCGTACCCGTCGCCGGAAGTTACGAAGAGTCGATCCTGGTCGTCGATCAGAATATTCTCGCTCTTCATTCGGGGATTGCCAGTAGTTGACGCGAGGTCAAGCCAGGGGGCGATCGCTGAAGCCCTTGCGTCGAAGACTCGGTCCGGATTCGGCGTGAAGCGAAAGATCCGAGCCGGCTGAGCCGAAACGACGTAAAGTCGACCCTTCTTGTCAAACGCCATGTCCGTTAGCTCAGCTGATCTGCCCGTTTTGGGATCATACGGATCAAATGTCGCGACCAACTCCCCGATGATCGGGCGGAGGAGCTGGCCCTGATTATCAATCGGCATTCGTACAATCACCGAGGATGTGCGATAGCCGACGTAGAGATACCCGTCAGATGCCGCCAGTGCGCTGTGGCCGTGGTAACGCTGCATTCCGAGATCGCGCACAAAGATGTTCTCGTCAAAGACAATCTCACTGTTCGGTGGTCCTGCGTCGGGATCATCTACAAGTGGGCTCAGGTCGTATTGCGCGAGCACGCTGTTATCTTTGGCGACCGCATAAAGCGTGTTTGCCACAACAAGACAGTTGTCAGGTCCATTCAACCAGCCATGAGGCGGTGGGGAATACTTCGGATCATGATGTGGGTAGCTTCCACCGGCCTCGATATCGTGACGTTCGACTTCGTACCATTTGCGGGTACGCAAGTCGTAACGGAGCAGACCATCGGAAAGATTCTTACTAAATGAAGACTGGCCGGGTTGTTGCGGTTTGTCTATGCCTGAGAAACAACAAACATAGAAACTCTGCGTGGCCTCGTGAAAGCGGAGCGTGCAGTACGGGCGGTCTGTTTCACGGTCAGACTCGGGGGGCTTGGCTGTACGATCCCAGAGTCGAAATGGAGGCTGACTGGGCACGGTAAACAAGTTGCCGTTTTGCTGCACCGCCACGTCGACTTCGCCGGCAGTAGCTAGCTCAGATACATCGGGATCGACGATATAGATTGCTCCAGCTTGGTCGTCGACATGCGCACTTACACCACCATTTTGGCGCACTCGGCCGCGACAAAGGACGTATAACTGTCCGTCGACAATTACCAGCCCGCGTGGGAATGGTGCAGCCGTTGTGACACGTTCAACCTGGCCAGTTTGAATTCTACCCGTCGCCACGAGAGCAAGCCAGAGTGTGCTCAGCACAACTGCGAACTTCAGTTTCTTCGCCTCCACAATCTACGTCCTTCCTTCCGCCGGTCTCGAACTGCCGCATCGACGCTTTTATTGTCAAGGTATCCCCCAGCAAGATGCTGGTCGCTCACGCACCTAGATGAGTGTATTAATCTGTTTGTGTTCGTCCAGGTGAAAACCGAAGTTGGCGCGCCAATGATGATGATCGCTCCCGTCAGCGCTGTAGATACCAGGTTCAGACACGATCGCTGCATGATCGTTAGTGGTCATTACATTGGGGGTGATCACCTCCGCGACTCACTCGTGCCATTGTCGCTGTGCTTCCATCCACATTCCGGACAACCGTGCTCTCGCTGATGCTCGAGATCGGGCCCACTTCCCGATCCTCGATCTGAGGCGCCGAGCGGATAGCGACATTTCGGACAACACCCTTGATCAAGACGGCGGCGTTCTTTCCTCTCCCCGACGAGTCGACCTAGCAGACGGATCACAAGGAGCAAGACGTACAACACCGGATACGTTAGAACCGTATTCAACAACAACCCTAACCATAGTGGGCGCAGCCCAACTACTACATCTGAGCCTATTTGAATTGCCCAGACCGGCTGCCAGTCATTCAGATCCGTCGTCTTCTTCCCGTTAAAATTGTGTGAGGGAAACGAATGGTCTTTGAAGTCCCTAATTATCCTGCCGTAAGGATGATAAAATGTACCGGTATCCGATGGATCAAACAACCCGCCGCAGACGGCTCTGAGAGGCCAACCCGCCCGGTATTGAAGAGCCCGGCATATGCCGATCCGGCGTCCATCCTCTTCTATCGTTAGATAGAGTGTCAGCGCATGAAGGTCAATACCGTACCCCTCATAGAGGCGGTGTCCGACTGTTAGCTGGCTAGAATCGTCAGCCTCAGCGGCAAGGTTCTGTGTCTGCCGAGCGTACCAATCCTGAATGCCATCAAGACCATCGCCTTCAAGTACCGTGGTCGAATGGAACATTCCGAAGAGTGAGAAGAAGACGGCAACGCCGACCGTGCAAAAGACAGACGCAATCACGACGATCAGATTGAACCGACGGTTGGTCCTCAAGAAGCTACTGAGCATGTGAAACGATCTAGCAAACATTGGCCAGAGTACCGGAAGAGGCAAGGGCGTATGGGAAGGACTGCCAGTATGCTAGCGCAGGTTTGTCATTGTCGGATTCTGCACGCACGACTGGATTCTGCCACGTTCAACGGGAAACTCTTTGCCGCCCCTTTCGCAGAACATCCCCTAAATCGAATCCGCCCCGGGACAAAGACGAATTGGTCGAGGCGTGGGAACCTAAGGGGATTCACTTTCTCTACTCTAGTCGAGTGATCCAAACCCCGATGTGCTGTCGTCCGGGACTAACAACCCAAGAACGTTGACCCTCGCCTAATCTGCCATCTGTGCTCCTCATTGCGTAGGCATCAAGTTAACTTATTGACCGGCGAGTCGTGTCTCGGCGGCCGCTCGTCCTCCTGCGGCGATCATCGGCAGGGCGGAGGTGGGTAGCTACGGGGCCGGCTTCTTGGGGTGGGCTCCTCGATATTTGCGAATATCCTCACACTGGTTGTCTTCCAGCTTCGCCGAAGTTCCCCCTTGAGCCATCAGATTGTTCGGAATTATACCCACTTTCCTATCTAATGCATTTCCCTTGATATGATCTAGGTCATCCAAGAGAACATGCCCCAACTCGTGAGCTACCAGTCTCGACGATGGCAGTACCTTCGTAAACCCATATTTCCCAGTGCGTCCGTTGTAGCCGTAGACCGCCCCATCCTCGACGACAGCGGCAGAGAACCCAAACTGATTGTTCGTATAGGCAACTCCCGCGAAACTGCTCTGAAGTCCAGCCACGAAAAAAAGACGTGGCGTACTCATAGACAATCCGGCTTCACGAAAAAGTGCTTGCTCCTCCTTCGTGAGTTTCAGATTCTTGGGGTAGTCATCTAGCGAATTGGGAGCTCCGTTTATTCCAAGCGCTTTTGTAGTTGTCGGCTGATCCCAGACCCGTACGTTTGTCACCTTGATCTCTACGCAACATTGCTTGTATATCTGATTCACCGCTTTGATGATACCATTGACGTTTGCCTCTGTTACAATACTACCGTTGAGCAAATGTACCTTGATTCTTATCTCAAGCCACTGGTTATCTTTGCCGTCTTTTCCGCAGCAGTTCTCCCTATCATCAGACGCTAATCCTCGCGAATCAACATAGCGAGTCGGAGCGGATCTCGTATACGCATACAAGTTCATCCCATCCACAAAGCCAGCCGGATCGCGCCGGAGCCAACGGCCAAGTTCGGGCTCGTAATACCGATGGCGCGCAAGGTACTCCTGCGTCTCTAGGTTGAACACATAGCCGTCGTAGCCGATCTGATTGTCTGCTCCCGCGGAACTTGAATCGCTGATCAGGCCGAACGCCAGCGCAGCCTTCACGCCCGTACCTCCCAGATCGTTGTTGTCGATTGTTCCACTCCGATCGATGTCGCATTCGGAGCGGTACGCCGGGTCAACGATCGGCGTAGGCGGCAGGGTCAAGGCAAGTATTGCCGTGACATCGTCGTTCTCAACGTCGCCATCGCCATCCACGTCAAAAAGCCAGTGATGGCGCCCCTGGCCGTAGGCGGTATACGTCACACGCTCCGCAACGACCGCAGACCGATCGATGAGCGCCACCGTCGAGAACTGTGGATCGGTCAGGTGGTAATACGTTTTGTCGTAAAAGCCGTTCTTGTCGGTGTCCTCGTGGTGCACGTAGATGTCGTCGATGTATCGAATGCCCCATGCATATTGCATGTGGCGATCGATGTCGGCTGAGGTTGGGCTGTCAGCGAACGTCGGCCCATCATCGTCGATGCGCTCCTCTAAAAGCTGCCAGGCTGCGGAGTAATACATGATCCGCTGCTGATCGAGTTCGTTGTTGCCGTCGGTGAGATCACTGTCCGCCCGTTTGATGACGCGCCAGTTCAGCCCGTTGTATTCGTACTCTGCTCGATCGTGAAGTGTCTGCTGGCTGTCTTCGAACTGAACGCGCACCAGCCGGTTCCAGGCGTCGTGGGTAAAGACGTGAGCGGTAGTCGTCTGAACGAAGTCCATCCGTTCCACATTCCCCGCGTCGTCATAGGTATAGGTAAAGTCGTTACCGGCTTGACCGTCTGTGTTGCGCGCGTCAAGCTCGTTGATGGCCCCATCGTGGGTGCGGGCATCCACCTCGGCACCGGAAAATCCAGGATTGCCGTCGAGTTCGGTTCGGACTACGTCGGAGTTGCCGAGCATGTCCAGGTCCCACTCCTGGGTGTAAAGGTCGGGGGTGAAGATCTGGCTCATCCAAGTGCCGCGCGGCGCTTCGTCAAGCCGTTGAAGCCCGTCGTAGACGTACTGATGGCTCAGCGGTTGCTGCACGCCAGGCCGCTCGTCGTACCCGGTCAGGCGACTGGAGGCTTTGTCGTAGGAAAAGGCCAGCTCAACAATCGGCGGCTGATTCCCCACACTCTGGCCTGGCAAGTTGTGGACAGTGAAATCACCGTCAACCCACATATGCCGCACGGTACGCCCAAAACGATCTAACCCCGAATACACCCCCGGGTTGTCGGTGTACCCGTTCCACTGTCGTTCGCCCTCGTGGGCAGCGGTGTGGTCAAGCTGGACGTCCGGCACGGAATAGTCCACAACCGCGATCATTCCCAGTCCGATGTAATCGTACTTCACCGTATCGGGCGGCTGCGTCCCCGGGCCACTGCCGCCGAGTCTTAGCAACCGAATCCGGCTAATTCGATCGTCTGACGAATTCGCGGTGCCGTAGAGGTGAGTCAGCCTCCAGCTATCGGGGTACGTGAGCTTTGACACGCGGCTGTGGTTGCTGCCCCCACTGAACGGGCTCGTGCTATAGGAGTAGCTGACGCGAAGTGAATCGTCGCCGCCCTGACCGTCTCGATCGACCATGCCGAACGGCTCCTGCCAGATGTCCTGGATCTGATCGAGCGGCGTGTAGGTGAATTCAACCTCGTTGACAATCTCCGACGGCTGGGGAGTAACGAGGTTGGGGTTGTTCACATTGTACGACGTGACAAACGTTGTGAGGCCGGCGTTGTCGTACTTGGTGCCGGTCGCTTTGACTGTTTGATCGATATTGGTGCCAAACGTGGTGACTTTGTCGAGGATCGCGCGGCCAAGATCGTCGCGCAGGAATTCGTGCGCCGTTCCGTTTTGGTCGGTCATCCCGGAGACTTCCGCCGGCCGATTGTACGTGAAGGTCGTAGTTTCGAGATCGGGATAGGTAGTCTGGCCGAGCAGATCGTTGGAGCTTCTACCGGAGCCACCGGCAAGCGTGACACCGTATACGTACTGCGTGACCTGAACACTTCCCTCCCCACCCTCCCCACCAGCGGCATCGGGCAAGTGAGCGACTTGCTTGATCACGTTGCTCAGTCCATCGTATACGAACGTCGTCACC
>CBDUST010000244.1:0-7228 GCA_965369945.1 uncultured bacterium
GAGTCCGCTGACATATATTGATGATGCCGATCCACCGTTCATGCTCATTCACGGAACCGCCGACGAGATTGTTCCTCTGGAACAGGTTCAGTTATTCAATGCGGCCCTGGTTGACGCCGGCATCGAGACAGAATACCTGGCTGTACAAGGCGCTGGACACGCGCTTCGCAAACCTGAGCTGCTCATCAAAATGGGTGCATTCTTTGATCGTCATCTTGGCGGTCAAGCGGCGGCGATCTTCCGTAAACGCCTCGATCAAGAGCCCAAACCCACGGATGCGCCAACGCCGGTGATGCAGCGTGACCGCTAGGCCGTTGCTGCTATCATCGAGATCAGCGAGCTGAAGTCATACGAAGTTCGGTCGTGCAAGGTAAGGAAATGACGACGTGACAACGAACGTTGAAACGGATGGAATCGCTCGAGGCATGCTCGAAGAGCTGGGCGATGAGCAAATCGTCTTTGCAGTGCCCGGTACAGAATACCGTTTGAGTCTTGCTTTTGAGGACGGTGGAAACACTCTGACCTCACAGTTGGGCAAACGGATCAAGGGGCGTATCCACGCCACCGCGCTTCGCATGCATGTGGCGCAAGCCGGCGGTCGATTCGTTGAGCCGATGTGGGGCGCGCCGCGCATCGTGTCAGGTGTGGTGCGAACGGTTGACGAAGCGAAGAACCGGCTCTTGGTCGATGTTGCGGTGCCGATGTGGGTCACGATGGCTCATGGGCAACAAGCGACTGACTTTGGGGAAGGACAGATGGTGAATTTCTATGTGACCAGCGGCACGAGCTTTGAGTTGGTAGCGGACTGATTACGGTGAACCCACGGATTGCTATCCGCGGGCGTCGGGGGTTCGAGCGAATATATGACCGACGTTGCGACGCAGATCGTGCGACCTTTGATCATCAGCTCCGATACGCTGCGAGGCGGCGGTGATCCTGCGGCGCGCACTCCGCCGGGGCAGGCGCTGACGAAGAAGTGGCCGGTGTTGCACTTTGGCGCGATTCCCACGATCCAGCGCGAGACGTGGGAGCTTCGCGTGTGGGGGTTGTGCGAAAATCCGTATACGTTGCACTGGGATGAACTTCTACAACTCCCGCAGGTCGATGTGCGATGCGATATCCATTGCGTTACACACTGGTCGCGTCTGAACAACACGTTTACCGGCATTCAGATGAAGACGCTTATCGAGCTTGCGCAGCCGACGGCGGACGCGAAGTTCGTATTGCAGCATGCCGCATCAGAGCCGAGCGGCGATTTTACGGTGAACGTCCCGCTGGATGAGTTCACGCAGGATGACTGCGTGCTCACGTATCTTCACGATGGCGAGCCGCTGGCGCCGGAGCATGGATTTCCAGTGCGAGCAGTGGTGCCACGGTTGTACTTCTGGAAAGGCGCGAAGTGGATCACCGGCATCGAACTGCGCGCAACAGATGCACCGGGATTCTGGGAGATCAACGGCTACCACATGCACGGCGACCCGTGGATGGAAGAGCGTTTCGGTTGGTAACGCCCCAAGAAACTCGGACTCAAAACCAATTTCGTTTCGTTTACGGCGTCGATTCGCGGCGGAGTCCTCGAAGCAGTGACATGAAATCTTCTCGGTTCGCCTGGACCGTTGCCGTTGGTCCCGTGAATCGGATGAAGACTTTGCCGACCGGCGCTTCGACGATCGCTGACAGAAAGACCTGATCAGGCGTGAACGAGACAGTGCCCATCTCCATCCATTCACCGGTCAGTTCCAGAAGCGTGACCGGCATCGAATCCACCTCAAAACGCTCGATCTTCGGTTCGGGCACGTCGCCGTTCTCATCGAGTTGGAACTGCGATCGCCATCGGCTGATATTGTTCTCGATCGTGCCCCCCTGCGTTGGACCGAAATAGAACACGACGATTTGCGCTGCTTCGTTTCCATCACGTCCGGGGACGGTGTAGTTCGCCTCGCGCATCGAGCCGGTTGGCGGGTGCTCGATCCAAGTGACGGGCTTCGGAGCCGTCAAGCCGAGAAACCGAGCGGTGCCGGGATCATAGATTCTTGGCGGTGGGGTTGTGGTTGTTGTAGGCGGCGCTGTGGTTCTTGCGGACGGGAGTGCAGCGGACGGCGCCGCTTCGTCAGGGACAGCGTTCTTGTTACATCCAGTTAGGATGACTGACAGAATGATGATGTAGGCGTTTCGTGGGATCTGCATTGTTCACCTCGCGGGCTGGATTGTATCATCCCGCCGGTGCTGAGCCTTCCCACTCAACGGTTCAGAAGTAGCATACGATTCTTGAAATGTCCGATGAATTGACACATCTTGATGAGCAAGGCCGGGCGTCGATGGTTGATGTCGGGGATAAGCCACCGATGCGGCGCGAGGCCACGGCCGAGGGATTCTTCTGCGCTTCGGTCACGACGCTGGATAAGGTCGAAGCGGGGGAGGTGCCCAAAGGCGAAGCGCTGGCGGTGGCGCGCATCGCTGGGATTCAAGCCGCCAAGCGCTGCGATGACCTCATTCCGCTGTGTCATCCGTTGCCGCTCGATTCGGTGCGGGTTGAGTTTGCACGTGTTGAGCCGGAGCGCTTGCGCGTTGAAGCGATCGCAAAAACAACCGCCAAGACGGGTGTTGAGATGGAAGCGCTGACCGCGGTGAGTGTCGCCGCCCTGACCCTTTGGGACATGACCAAAGCGGTGGACAAGAATCTGCGGATCGAGGGGATTCGGTTGGTGAGTAAGACCAAGACACCGGTTTGACGGGTCAGAGCTAGACGATTGCGTCGGCCCGCACTACGGCCTCACAAAACTCGCGGATCAACTTGGGGTCCTTGACCCCCGGAGTCGACTCAACTGCGCTCGAGACATCAACACAAAATGGGTGAAGTGTTCCGATCGCTGAGGCGACGTTGCTCGCGTTCAGCCCGCCGGCGAGGATGATCGGTTTACCGATCTGCGGCATCATGTCAACCAGCTTCTGATGATCAAACGCCTCGCCTTCACCACCGGCTGACCCATCGATCAACAACACATCCACGTGCGGGTCAGCGTTCCATCGCAGCACCTGCTCCGGATCAAAGCGAAACCCCTTAATCACATGTTTGGACTGAGCGAACTGTGCGATGAGTTGCTCATCTTCGTCGCCATGCAATTGCACCCAGGTTCCCGGCAAATCTTCAGTGATTTCAGGGGACGCGTCTTGCAATACTGCGACGATCATTGCTTGCGCTGGTAGAGCGCTCGCGATTTCCTGCGCTTGGCTCGCAGTTATACAACGCGGAGACTTGAGTACGTCGACGACGAGCCCGATTGCGTCTGCCCCGGCATCGATCGCCACATTGCCCATTTCAACCGAAGTGATTCCGCAGATCTTGATTCGAGTGGAACTCATTGGCCGAGTTCCGCAAGCAGTTGATCAGCAAGAGCCGACTGGCCTTCGTCGAGAATTTTGCTTTTGGCTTCTTGGATAAGCTGCCCGGCTCGTTCGGGATCGTTCAGGCGCCGCGCATAGATCAGGCCCAGCATGAGGCGAACTTCGTTGGCCTTGCGCGACGACGAGTATTTTTTGAGGAATAGTTCATACGCGATGGCGGCGGGAGTGTGCTGGCCGTCGGCGTAAAGCTGATTGGCGATGTCCAATTGATGCCCCTCAGCAAGGACGGATTCGGGTGCGTCGTCGAGCAATAGTTTGTAGGCTGCGGCGGCGGCGGGAAGATCGTGCGCGGCGACGAGGCGAGAGATATTCGCTCGTTTGTTTAGGATTTCTTGCTCTTGTTCGGTGAGCGGTTCAGCCTTCGCGGCGCTCTTGGCTAGGCGCTTGGATGTATCCGCCTGGGCTGACGACCACATGCCGGCCGGCCCCTGTCGACTGGCAGCGCGGAAGGCCGCGCGGCGCCTCGCTTGTGTGAACAGATAGAAGACGTCGAACTCCTCGCGCTTGAGGATATTGAACGCCAACAGCGCGAAGCCGACTCCAAATCCGTAGACGTATCCCGAGAGGTGGGCCATGTAGGCGACGTTGCTTCCTCCGCCTCCAAAGAAACTCCCCGCTTGGCGCAAGAGGTCGATGACGAAGTAGAACCCGATGAACCACAAGGCGGGGATGTTGTACACGCCAATCAGGAAGAAGAAGAAGAGGATCTTGATACGGCTTCGCGGAAAAAGGGCGAGGAACGCACCGGTGACGCCGGCGATCGAACCGCTTGCGCCGATGACCGGGCTGGCCGTGATGGCGCTGTGGGCCAAGGCCGCTACTATGCCGGCGATCAGATAAAACCCTATAAACCCCAGTCGACCGAGTCGGTCTTCCACCGCGGCCCCAAATACCCAGAGGAACAGCATATTAAAGGCGATATGCCCGAACCCGTTGGGGTCGTGCATGAACTGATACGTCACCAACTGCCATGCTTTGAAATTCTGCGGATCGAAGTGACCATACCCGGTCATAGCGCCCTGTTCGAACAGATCGAAGAAGTACCCAGCCGCGCCTATCAGATAAACGATCAGATTCACGATGATCAGCGCCTCGGTAATCACCGGGCGGCGTTTGGGTGGGCGATCTGTACGGAGCGGGATCAGCATGGGCAAGGCAGTCTAGGCATCGTGGCATCAAGTGGTTTAGCCGGTGGGCGTGCCCCACCGTCTTCGCGTCAGTTGTCTATGTCTCCATTCTCCAACAGTTCCCCATCCAGCACACGATGCGTGATGTATTCATCGCGCCACGTATAGGTCAATCGGCCGATCAAATGTTCATCCATTTCAAACGGCGGCCTGAGTACAAGCACGTCCGCCGCCGCGCCGACTTCCAGCCGACCTGTATCCGACCAGCCAAGCGCCTCGGCATTTCCGCGCGTAATCAAATTCCACACGTCGGCTGGTTCCGGTACGAACGCATTGCTGTCGCCGATCATCGCTCGCGCCTTGGCGGTCTCGATCATCGCCCGTCCCACACGAGGCATCGCGAAATCCGGTCCCGCAGCAACATCCGAGCCAAGCGCAAGGCGCACGCCATGTTGGCGTGCAGCGTCCAGATCAAATAATCCACTGCGCAGGAACATGTTGGCGGTGGGGCAGTGAACAACAACACTCTTTCGCTGCGCGATGATCGACCATTCCTCTTCACATAGGTGAAGACAATGGGCCAGCAGCGTTCGTTCACCAAGCAGCCCGTGACGGTCATACACACCTGTGTAGTGCGGATCGTCTGGGAACAGCGCAGCAACCCGCTCACACTCCATTTTGGATTCTGCTAGATGCGTTTGAATGATGGTGTCGCCGGAGGCGCACTCTGCGGCGCGGCTCAAAAGGTCGTCGCTGCAACAAACCGCAAAGCGGGGGTTGACGCTCAGTTCAACACGTCGTCGCTCGGAGTTCGTTAGCGGCGCTGTCTTGTGCCCCAACAGCGGCGCCGGTGCGTTGCGATCCATCAAGACCTGGCCGGCAATCGCGCGAAGCGGCAGAGCCTTGGAGGTGTTGGCCAGAGCCTCGATACTGTGGGTATGGCTCGTCAGATACCCGGCATAACCCAGCGTCCCGGCGGCGAACATTCGCCGATGAGCTTCGATGGCCTGTCGAAGCGCGAAATCCCGATCCTCCCAGCGAATCTCAGCGGGATAGATGATCCTCTCCAGCCACGGCAGCAGCTGGAGCGAGTCGCAGCCGATGGCGTCGATCTGCGGCAGATGGAGATGCGCGTCGATAAACCCCGGGCAAATGAGCGAGTAGGCGTCGCCAGCCTCAGGGGCCGCTGGGGGTTCACCCTCGCCGATTCGGGCAATCCGCCTGTTATCGACCTGCAGCCACCCCTCTTGTGGCACTTGATGCGGGTCCAGAAGCAGTCTTCCCTGAAGAATCATGGTACTAAAACCGATGGCTGAGGCATCACAGATTGCTTGGCTGGCTGACTGTCCTTAGTATCACATGTGATGCAAGCTCGGCCATGGCGGGCTTGGCGAACGGTGTATCGGTCCCTGGGCGGGACGGGACGCGGCGGCCGTACCCATAGGATTTCTCCAGCCAGGTACCCCGGAGGGCCAGCCATGACTGCCGCTAGTTCAATGAACACGATGGATAAGGGACTTGCCAACACGATTGCCGCCGAGTCCCAGATGTCATTCATCGATGGGCAAAACGGTGTCCTGGAGTACGTGGGTATAGATATCGACGCTCTCGCTCGAAATTCCACATTCGAGGAGACCGTTTATCTGCTGTGGCACTGTCGGCTTCCTAGTCAAAGCGAACTGGCCGCGTTCAACGATCAGATTCGGGCGGAGTATGCCCTGCCCGATCAAATGTGGCAGCTCATCAAGGACCTGCCCAAGACCGCCACGCCCATGCACGCCATTCGAACGCTGGTCTCAGCCCTGGCGCTGCATGACCCGGAAGCGGATGAGCATTCGCCCGAGGCCAATACCCGCAAGGGGATTCGACTGCTGGCCAAGACTCCGGCCTTGATCGCCAACTTCGATCGTCACCGCAAGGGCAAGGATTTCATCAAGCCGGATCAGTCGCAGGATATGGCGACGTCGTTTCTTACGATGCTCAATGGCGAGAAGCCGACGGACACGATGGCCCAAGCTCTGGATGTCTGCCTGATTCTCCACGCCGATCACGGCTTCAATGCATCGACCTTTGCCGGGCTGGTCACCATCAGCACGCTCAGCGATATGTACTCAGCCGTCACTACCGCAATTGGCACGCTCAAAGGTCCGCTGCACGGCGGGGCCAACGAAGCGGTGATGCACACGCTCAATGATCTGGGTGACATCGACAAGGTCGAAGCGTTTGTTCGCGGCAAGCTTGAGCGCAAGGAGCGCGTGATGGGCTTCGGGCATCGCGTGTATAAGGCTTACGATCCGCGCGCGACGTATCTGAAAACCTTCGCCAAGCAACTCGCTGCCGACACCGGCAACCAGAATCTGTACGAGATGAGTCGGCGAATCGAAGAGATCATGGAAGAAGCGGTGGGGGCCAAGGGCATTCACCCCAACGTCGATTTCTATTCAGCGACGACGTACTACTCAATCGGTTTGGATATCGACTTGTTCACGCCGGTGTTCGTGTTGAGTCGCGTCGCCGGTTGGGTCGGCCACTGCATCGAATACTTGCAGGACAACAAGCTGATCCGCCCGCGCTGTGAATACACCGGCCCACACGGCTCGCCGTACGTGCCGATCAGCGAGCGGTGAAGCGGGCAACCAAGTCTCAGCGAGCCGGAGCGTGTCCGGCGACATACCGAGTGTCACCGAGGCTTCCAC
>CBDUST010000245.1:0-7179 GCA_965369945.1 uncultured bacterium
CAGGCACGATTCGTGCAGATTGCCCAACTCGTAGCCCAGCAAGGGGCAGCTCAGCCTTCGACCGAGGCCGGTTCGACCCAGCCATCGCCCATCACACCCGCGCCTGACTAACCAGTCCCCGCCAGCTTTTCTTATACTCTCCCAAGACAGCCGAAGACGTGGTCATCGGCCGTATCGACTGCTCCCACGCAACCGCCCTTGCGCGTTCGGAACAGGATTGTGTCCAACCGCCACGCCGGCTTCATCGATCGACACTACTTCTTGCTGCGGCGACTGCACTCGCTGACGGGCATCTTTCCCATCGGCGTCTTTCTACTGCTGCACCTGACCACCAACTCGTCGATCGTCTGGGGGAGTTGGCTCAACCAACCACACCACGGCCATGCTGGGATCGAAACCTTCCAGCACGAAGTTGACTTCATCCACAATCTGCCAGCACTGATTCTCTTGGAGTGGGGATTGCTGTTCTTCCCCATCATGTTCCATGCTGTGCTCGGTATCGTCTTCGCAACCACTGGGCGGACGAACGTCAAACGCTATCCGTATCAAGACAACTGGCGGTATACGGTTCAACGGATCAGCGGGTACCTCGGCGTCGTGTTCATCATCATGCACATCACATCGCTACGGTTCGGCGTGACATATTGGAATCTGATGCCGGCGTTCGATGGCGGCGCCGCTTCGTCATCCACAGCAGCGCATTTTCAAAATGGGGCATGGGGCTGGATTGCGTCGGTGTTTTATCTGGTGTGTGTGCTGGGGCTCGTTTTCCATTTCGCCAATGGATTGTGGACTGCGGCCATCACATGGGGATTGACGTTGAGCGTTCAGGCGCAACGGCGCTGGGGTTTTATTTGTGCAGCGATTGGACTAGGCCTGAGTGCCGCCACAATCATGGCCGTCGTGGGGTTCTCAACGCTCGACATTGATGAGGCCCGTGGTGTTGAGCAAGCGATCAAGGATGCACCTTCGGGCCATTAGCCCGTCGAGAACTAGGATGAGTGTAAAGGTGAAGCAGCGATGAATTGGAATCGGCGTGTGATCGTGGTTGGAGGCGGCTTGGCGGGGCTGGCTGCGACGCTGCGCATCGCCGAGGCTGATATTTCCGTCGAGTTGTTTTCGCTGGTGCCGGTGAAGCGATCTCATAGCGTATGTGCACAAGGGGGAATCAACGCCTGTAGTGAGATCGCCCGCCAGCAAGGGTATTCCGAATACGAACACTTCGACGAGACGATCTACGGCGGTGATTTCCTCGCTCACCAACCACCGGTCTACGAGATGGTGCACCACGCGCCCAAGATCATCGACCTGCTCGATCGCATGGGTGTGCCGTTCAATCGCACTGCTGAGGGGCAGCGCGACCTGCGATTGTTCGGCGGATCACTCTACAAGCGCACACACTTTTCCGGCGCAACGACCGGCCAACAGTTGCTCTACGCGCTTGATGAACAGGTCCGGCGATGGGAGGCCGAAGGAAAGGTCAACAAGTACGAGTATTGGGAATTCCTTTGGCCTGTGCTTGACGATGACGGGGCCTGCAAGGGGATCGTCGCGCAGGATGTCCGAACGATGCAGATTCGCGCGTTTCGGGCCGACGCCGTGATAATGGCCACCGGCGGGTGCGGCATGATCTTCGGCAAGAGCACCAATTCGGTGATGTGTACGGGCGCGGCGGCCAGCCGGTGCTATCAAGCAGGCGCTTCATACGCTAACGGCGAGTTTATTCAGGTACACCCCACTGCCATCCCCGGGGCAGACAAGTTGCGGCTGATGTCTGAATCGGCGCGCGGTGAAGGTGGGCGCGTCTGGGTGCCTCGCGCTGCTGGCGATACACGTGATCCGCGAGAGATTCCCGAGAAAGAACGACTGTACTTCCTCGAAGAGAAGTACCCAAAGTACGGCAACATCGTCCCGCGCGACATCGCCACTCGTGAGATATTCGATATCTGTGTCAATCAAGGGCTCGGCGTGGGCGGTGGCAACATGGTCTTCCTCGACCTGACGCATCTTGGGCGCGAGTATCTGGAACTCAAGCTCGGCGGAATCCTGGAGATATACCGCAAATTCGTCGGCGAAGACCCGGTCGAGATGCCCATGAAAATCTTCCCCGGCGTTCACTACACGATGGGTGGACTGTGGACCCAATACACATCCAAGGACGACCTGCATGGAATGGAGAGCGGCGCTCCCAACTCGATGATGACGAACATCCCCGGGTTGTATGCCTTCGGCGAAGTGAATTACCAGTTCCACGGTGCAAACCGGCTGGGAGCCAACGCTTTGCTTTCGTGCATTTTCGATGGATTGTTCAGTGGGATCGGCGTGGTCAATTACGTCACGAACGTGGTGCATGCACCGGCAACTGAACTGGACCAACGCGTCTATGACGATGTAGTCAACAAAGAGCAAGCGAAGGTTGATCGGCTTGTTGGCGCTGCAGGAGAAGAGAATCCTTACGAAATCGGGCGGGCCATGGGCGAAGAAATGACCGCCGGTTGCACGGTTGTAAAGACTGGGCCTCGCCTGGAGCAGACGTTGGAGCGAGTTCGCGAACTCCAGGAGCGTTACGAGTCCGTCGGCTTGGCGGACACGGACATGTGGACGAACCAGAATCTTGCTTTTGCTCGCGCGCTGGGCGACATGCTCAAACTTGCAGAAGTGCTCGTGCTCGGTTCGATTCAGCGCAAGGAATCGCGCGGCGCGCATTACCGTGCAGATTACCCCGAGCGTGATGATGCGAACTATCTCCGCTCGACTGTCGCGCGGTTCGACCCCGACACGGGTCGGCCGGAGCTTTCGCTTCAACCCGTGGAAACTGGTTTGGTTCCACCGCGAGCGCGCACCTATGGCATGGTGGAGCCGGCGAAGCAACCTGATTCGTCACGATCCGAACGCGAACAATCGACCGCGACCACACTGTGATGATCGAAAGCTGCTGCAAGGAGCCTCTCATTTCAGTCGCGGAGCCGAGATAATGGAAGTTGTCATCGCTCCTCCATTCGGAAAGACCAAAAGGTTCGCCAAGGTCCAGATCAAGCCGGGCTGGCGCAGCGAGTATTTCGCGCAACTACTTGAGGCGGACGACCGAATGAGAGGCCGCGTGTTGGATGTCGGCTGCGGACCGAACTATCCCGCCCCTTCGCCGATGCGCGATGTATTAGCCAAGTGTGGCCAACTCGACGGTGTGGACCCGGACCCGGCGATTCAAAACCATCCGCATCTTACGGTGCGATGGTGCAGTGAGTTTGCAGATGCGGATATTCCTCGCGCCGCATACGACGCGGTGATGGCGTTCAACGTCGTGGAGCACATCAGACGGCCCCGGCCCTTGTTGGAGAAAGTGGCCGATATACTGAAACCCGGCGGCTCGTTTTACGCGTTCACCCCACATGCTGTTCATCCATTCGCCATACTCTCCCGGTCAGTGCAACGCATCGGCCTGAAGGACGCATCGAGACCGCTCTCAAAGCCGAAGGTGAACCCCTACCCTGCCTTCTATCGACTCAACCGACTTGGGGCGGTCATGAAGGCGGCTCGCCAACTGCCGTTTGCGCAACTGACGTGTCATTACCTTCCGACGCCACAGTGGAAAATGTACTTTCCCGCTCCCCTGCGTGTATTTCCGGCACTGTATGACCATCTCGTTGGTATGCGACTGCAACGATTCGCTGCGGGGTTTGTGTTCAAGCTTGAGAAGGCCGAGTCATAACGGGTTCGTTCGTACCCAATCCCTCAACAGCAATCCACGCGCAACACCGCCATATATTGCAATCGTCCCCCAAAGAGCAGATTCACGATTGGAGGATAGAGTTTCATCGTTGGCAGTTCTCGCTCGATCGAGAGGTGATGACGCTGATGCCATTCGCCCCATTGTTGCAACGTGTTATATCGGTACAGGCACGGCACGTCGTACGGTGCGTTGGCCGCCCAGTCGATCAGAGCGATACGCTGTTGCGCCAACGGGCCTTGAAGTTTGTGATCCTTGATGATGAGCAAACGGTTGGTGACACGGGTTGCTTCAGCAAGAAGTCGGTGCGGGTCCTCTTCATGATGCAGCACGTCCGCGAGGATGATGACGTCGAATGTACGATCGTCATATGGCATAGTCCGGCCATTGTACGTATCCACCTGTATCAGCGACCCTTCGCGCTTCACTGGCTCAAGCCCCACGACCTTGCAATCGCGCGGGCAGGCGTCCGAATCCATGATCGCCCGACCTAGTGCGCCGAAACCGCATCCGACATCCAATACACGATCACCGACTTCTAGATGAGGCGCGATCTGGCGCACCAGCTCGCGCAGGCGACAGGCATAGATCGGCGCGTGTAGGCGTCGCATCATCGCACTGATCAAACTGCGCTCCCTTGGCATGTTGGTTTTTCTGCTTGTAAGTCGCTACGTCGAAGAATGCCAACGAAAAACCGGTAGATAAACGGTGAAGGTACTCAACGCGAGTTGAATCACGCCGAGCGCTGCAGGACCGAGCCACCACCGATGATGCACCGGTCGGAACGATGTAATATCCTCGCTCGGCGAGACCGATAGCGCGGCCAACCATGCCAAACCAACGAGAATGATCGGCTCACAGTACCGCTGCCCTGATCGGGTATCGACAGATTCAGCCATCATTCACCCCAGCAGTGCCGGCAACAACACCGCCGTTTCGCGACCTCGGCCCGCCCGGCGTGCCCCTCGCCAAGCGTCCACCAGAACGAAGGCTCCGATGGCAGCCGGCGGTGGAAACACGATGGATCGCCCCGCCGCCTCCGGCGCATCATCGTAGGCCACAGCTTCGACATCTCGTTGACTGCTCGGCATCTCCCAAGCTCGCGTTGCGGCTGGGTTGCACGTCGGCGGTGATCAATGCAACGCACGCTTAAAGACCCGCAGATCGTGCCCATACCAGAGCCGATTGATCCGAGCTGAGTGAACCAACTTGAGCCCGCACTCCTCGGCCCAGCCCTCGACTGCGGTGACCGGGGCGTAGTGGATCCACTGCCTCGAGATCAGCAGATCGTGCGCTCGGCTGGCAAGCGCCCGCCACCTCGGCCTGGTGCACATGTCCTTGTAGAGCAACCGACCGCCAGCGCCAACGCGCTCAGCCGCCATGACCAGAACACGACGCTGGGCCCCCGGCGTAACATGGTGCATCAGGTCAATCATCGACACCACGTCGAACTCCCCGGTCGGCCAAGGATCAACGACATCTTGTTGCTGAAACGAAAGCACACGACCGCCACCATTCGTTTGAACCCGCGCCGCCATTTTCTGGGCCACCTGGATTGCCTGGGGGCTGGCATCGAATCCTACGCCTCGCCCAAGCCGACCTGTCTGATGTAAGAGCCCCAGGAACAATCCCCCGCCACAGCCGACATCGAGGACGGATGATCCGACGGGTACGTGGACAAGCAGTTTCTCGAACGGGCAGATGTGCGGCCGCCACCGCTGCATGACCCGCATCAGGACCGGGCCCTCGGGAAACATCGACGCCGCCATCGACGCTATCTCGCTCGGTGTCGTGGCAGCAGCTCGTGTTTCGGTTGGAACGTGTTGTATCATGCTCGGTCACCGCCGGGTACGCCTACAGCATTCCGTGTGACATCGCCAACTTGATGACCACGCCCAGCAGACCAAGCGCCTGGAGCACCAACAGCCATCGGGGTGTGCGTGCGCAAAGCACAAAGGGCAGCAGGGCTACGAACGGCAGCGGATAGCGGTCGAAGACCACGCCGCGAGTCAGGGCATACATTCCCCAACCGACCAACACCGACCACACTGCGAGACGATGGACAACATCGGCGGGCCCTGTGAGCGGGCGACTGAATGCGACCGCTGCTGAGGCCGCCAAGGCGCTGAAGCCGATCGTCGAGAGCGCCGCGATCGCGACCAACAACACGGGCCCGGTTTGCAGTGGCCTGAGCGCTGTCGCTACCATCCCCAGGTAGCGTGCCCTGCCGTCCTGGGCAGTCAGCGAAAGGTCGGGCACCGCCAGGACACCAAACGCAAGGCCAAGCACGGCAGCGGCGGCGATCCACCGTCGCCAACGTCGAAACGATCGATCCATGAGGGCCGGCCAAAGCAGCACGACTGTGCACGGCAACAGCGAGATCGCCAGATAGGTTAGGCTGTCAAGTCGCAATCCTATGCCCAGGCGGTCTTGATACTCCGGACTTACCAGACCATCCCACCGCAGATACAACGGCAGTCGAGTGAGGCCGGCCGCGAGGCAGGCTAGCCACCACGGCCAGCTTCGCCAGCGATCTCGCTCGAACGACACCAGCACTGCTGCCCCGGCGAACGCCACCGCGTGGATTCGGTGGTGCAGCAGGATCGACAAGAGGAGACCGAATGCAATCGGCCCGGCAGCACGTCGCTGCGACCGGAAGTCGTTTCCGAATCCCCAGACAAAAATCACTAATAGGAACATCGAGCCGAGCATGAACGATGGCTCGCTCATGAACATCTGGCCGAGTATGGCGTTGTACGGCAGAAGCACGTAGAGCGCCGCAGCACCGCCGATCTGCCGCGAACTCAAACCGCAACGAGCGGCGATCAGGCCCAGCGGTACCCCCGTCAAGATGAACATCGCGAGCGTCATCAGACGCAGATCGTCGATGCCGGCGCCCATCAGTTGGCCGAGCGCTGCATAGGTCCAGAAGAAGCTAGGCCCTTTGGTGTCTTGGTAGTCGATGGTGTTCTCAACGGTCCAGCCGTCAGTCACGATGGACTCCACCACTCGCTGCATGAACGGCTCATCCCATGTCGGACCGAGAGCCGCGATGTTCGTGCCGAATCGCAGTGTCAGGCTGGCAACAAGTGTGATCGCTACGGCAATCAGCACACTGTTGATGGTTCTGGACCGGCGAGTCATGGGGCCGCTTTCACATCGGTATAATAAAACAAGCTCTCAAGGAGCTGCTGCGCAGCGGGAACATAAAGTGTAATGAGTGTCCCAAGGATAAAGAGCATGACCGACGCCAATACGGCCTTGTCCTCGCGCAGGGCGGTCAAGGGGTTGTCCGAGGTGCCCCTGGTCGCGCGACGGTATAAGCGATGGATGGCGATGAGTACGAGGGGACTGAGCAGCGCAAACCCGAGCGAGCGGGGGCCAAAGAGCGCCAAGGCGTGCTCGGACAGCGCATACATGAGATAGGTCACCACCGCCAGCACCGCGCTCAC
>CBDUST010000246.1:0-7153 GCA_965369945.1 uncultured bacterium
CGCCCCGCCCGGCCCACGCCCAGCCCCCCCGTGCCAGGAGTCCCGACGTGTGCGCGGCCGGGCCAGGATGCCCGTGCCACCGGTCTTGAGGCCGCTACTTTGCCCTGTTTCGGCCATGCCCTGACGCTACAAGAGCATTGAAACTGCTCTAGGATAAGGCACCGACGACTCCGCTTCGCTCCGCTGTCGGTGGCACCCGGAAACGCGCCAGTTTAGTTCCGGTTTTTCAACTACAAGCCCTAACCTGCGGTATAGGCGGGGACGGACGAGTCGGTGGGAACGAGATCGACGAACCGCCCGCGAAAGCGAACATGGCCTTGGCCGGTGGCGAACAGCGTGTCGTCCTTGCCCTTTCGAACGAGATATCCGGGTTTGAAGTGGGTGCCGCGCTGCCTGACGATAATCGCGCCCGGCTTGGCAAATTGACCGCCGTACAGCTTTACGCCGAGGTATTGCGGGTTGGAATCCCGGCCGTTGCGGGTGGATCCTTGTCCCTTTTTGTGAGCCATTGCGGCGCTCCAAATCCAGAATCGACCGCTCCAGTTACAGCGGCCAAATGGGACGCTGATCGACTGAAACGGATGAGTCGGGGAGTTTAGCGGCCGGCTACCTGAGAATCCACTGCTGGCGAATGAGCTCAGCGGGCTTGGAGCCACGAGCCAGGGCATCGCCTCGGATGAGGTAGTCTCGCTGAAGCGTCTTGCGGAGCAGCACTTGCTCGTTGGTGACGGGATTGATCACACGGGCGGTCTCACCGCTGATTCCGGCAATAAACAACGAAAGTTCGTTGACATCGGTGTTCTGAGCGGGCCAGATGACAAGCCCCTCCTTGGCGTGTTCGCGGCCATGGAAAATATCGCCGATCGCCTCGTTTTGCGTCTCCAGGAAGGTGTTGCCCAGAAGGTCACGGATTTCCTCGGCCACACGATTGGGAACCGCTCGGCCGGATTTCATGATCTGGCCGGCATCGGTGAAGACGGTGAAGCTGGGCGCCCATACCTGGTCCCGCCCGGTTCGGTTGGTGACCTTGTATGCGAAATACCAGTAAGCAGCTGACTGGCCGGCCGTATCGACCCATAACCTCAACTCGCCCGGCTCGAAGTCGAGCTCCCAGCGATAGGGTACGGTAGCGGGCTTGGGATAGGCCAAGACCGCGGCTGTGAACATCAGTGCTGCGAGGCACGCCAAAGCCGGGCCACACCGCAATAAACGCGTTTTCGAAGTACACCGCATCCGTCAATCTCCGCTGCAAAGGCAGTGCCGCTATTGTATGACAAGGCCCCCGGTGGTCAATGGACCGTATCAATGACCGTTTCGCAGACCAACCCGGGGCAGTTGCATCCGCCCGAGGACGATGACCCGGATGATCGCATTGTCCAGGTGGGTCCGCCACGCCAACTGGAGGCGGTCCGACGGCTGGTCGCGGTCGGTTCGTCCAGCGATCCAGCCAATGCCCAGCGGTTCATGCACTATGCCAAGACGAACGCGATCGCCCTTGACGCCATGTGGAGTAGAGTCGACCGCGACGACCGGATCGTGCAAACGGTCCTGGCGGTAGTCAACGCAGGGCGCACGGCGATGATTTTCGCGAGCCATCCCAGTTCGCCGCAGGAAGTGCCCTCGCTGGGCGATCTGATCAACCATGCGACGAGCCACTTGACCGATCAGGACGTCCAACTGGCCCAACTGCTCCTGGAGCCGGAGGAATCACTTGAACGCGAAGCAGCCCTGGCCGGTGGATTCTCCGAGCTGGCAACATTGACGTACCTTCAGCGTGCGATTTCGAAGCGAACCCTGCCGCCGATCGCCCAGTGGAGCGACGACGTCGCAATCGAGGCCTATTCCGAGCCGCTTTACGATGATTTTCTCAGCGCGGTACTGGGAAGCTATGAAGGCACGTTGGACTGTCCCAAGCTCTTTGGTCTGCGAGAGCCGAAGGACATCCTGGCTGGTCATCGCGCCACTGGAAAGTTCGACCCGTCGCTGTGGACCCTGCTTCGGGTGGCCGGCAAGCCGGTCGGCGTCGTCTTGCTCAATCCCTTCCCCGAGCAGAGAACGATCGAGTTGGTGTATCTTGGGTTAGCGCCAGCGGTTCGCGGTCGAGGCTTCGGCCAACAACTCTTGCGACACGCCTTGCATCTACTCCATGGCCGGCGTGAACGGATCGTGACACTCGCTGTTGACGAGAACAACGCCCCGGCACTGCAAGTCTATCGCGATGCGGGATTCCGGTCGGAACTTCGCCGCGTCGCACTGATCCGATCGTTGCGCACCTAGACATTCTGAATCCGCCCGGTGCTCCGGCGCCCAATACTAGGTGCGCGCCAACTCCAGTCCGCCCAAACGCTTCTGAAGTTATCCACTGCGGATCGACATACGCGCAAAACCAGTGGACAACATTTTTTTGCGCTGTACCTCTCGGTCAATGCACGAGTTGCCCGCCGCGCAGCGCTTTGAGTCGAGATTCGCTCTTGTGAAAATGCGTGCACGCCCGTAATCTCCGCGCGTTGTTTATCGCGACGAATTTTCCA
Source organism: uncultured bacterium (assembly GCA_965369945.1). Taxonomy (GTDB): domain Bacteria; phylum Planctomycetota; class Phycisphaerae; order Phycisphaerales; family SM1A02; genus JADFNO01. The sequence goes on from CBDUST010000246.1 coordinate 2,532, forward strand.
ACACAGATGACCCACTGAAGTCTTGCTTCGACCCGAAAAATGATGATCGAAATGAAAACCGACACTCTCTCCTGCTCACAAGAACACCCGCAGAATCAAACGCTATGTGAGGTGATCGCGTGACCCAGAGCGTCTGCACACGCACCACTACCCGCACGCTGTCGCAGCGGCTGTCCGATCGCATCGGGTCACACAAATACGACATGTGGTTTGCGCGCACCGCCAAGCTGACGCTGGATGGAGCGTGTCTGGACGTTGCGACCAGCAGCCGATTCGTTGCCGACTGGATTCTCAGCCATTTTTCCGACGACCTACAGGCCATAGCGAGTGACAGCCTCGATTACGGCTCGCAGGTGCATATCCACGTTGATGCGGACCAGTTCGTTGATACCTCATCCGAAGCGGCTCCACAGTCCAACGGGGCACAAACTCGCGGCAAGCCTGTGGCCTCGGCACCAGCGCCACAAAAGAACGAGAAACGTACGAAGTCCCAAGGCCCGGCCCGGCGACGAAAACTCGATGATTTCGTTGTCGGCCAATCCAATGAACTGGCGTTTTGCGCCTCGACGCGATTGGCTGAATCCCAATCGACAACTGAGGTGTCTCCGCTGTTCCTCCATGGCGACTGTGGCGTTGGAAAGACCCATTTGCTTCAGGGTCTCTGTCACCGACACGTCCAACGAAACAACCGCAGCGCGGTCCGCTACGTTACGGCTGAGCAATTTACCAACGAATTCATTGCGTCTGTGCGCAACGGCAATATCGAGAGGTTTCGCCAACGAACGCGCGGGCTCGATCTGCTGGCCATCGATGATGTGCATTTTCTCTCGAACAAGGTCGCGACGCAAAACGAGTTCCTGTACACGCTGGATGCGATTGACTTGAGCGGCGCACGTCTAGTGCTGGCTTCGGACGAGCATCCGCGTCAGATGCGATTCTCTGCGGCACTGATCAGCCGTTTCGTTGCTGGAATGGTCGTCGAGCTCCACCGCCCGGATCGCCAGACACGCATCAAGCTGGCCAAGCGGTTGGCCTCGACGCGTGGGCTACGGCTTACCGACGCGGCGAGTGAGGCGCTCGCCGGTCATTGTGTCGCCTCGGTACGGGAGCTTGAAGGAGCGGTCAACAAGCTCGCCGCACTGGTTTCCGTTTCGGATCGGCCGGTGGCCGACGGCGAGGTCGGCGCCCTGTTCGTCCAACAACTGTTCAAGGACAGTGCCTGGCGGCCCAAGACGCCGATCAAGCTGCGGACGGTCATTGATGTGGTCTGCGACCGCCTGAGCGTGAATCGCGCCGACCTGATGGGCTCGGGGCGGCATCGACGCGTCGTCTTGGCCAGAGGTTTGGTCGCGTATCTGGGTCGAATGCTGACCACGCTCAGCTATCCGGAGATCGCCCAGGCGATGGGTCGTCGACACCATTCGACTGTACATACGGCTGCCAAGCGCGTGACCGGTCAACTCCAGGGGCACCACACGATCGACCTCAGCACGGTCGGCCTCGGAGCGGGCGCTTCGTTGGAGGAGTTCGTCGATCAGCTTCGGCATCTGATCGTCCGCGCCGTGCCGTAGAGCTGCCGCCCGGCGCGTCTGCATCGGCTACACTGAGGCTATGCGCAAAGCCGGCGCGCGGTGTTCGTCGCTAGTGGTGCTGTCGTTTGTCTTCGTCGCAGCTCAGGGGCTGCCTGCGCAAACGTCCACTGAGGATCGGGCGGTCGAAGCATCTCTACGCCACTTGCGCCAAACGATTGCCCCGCAGCGCAACGGCGCCGATCTGGTGGCGCTGTTCTCGCTACGGCAGCTGCGTGACGAATCGCTACGCCCGTTCTTCTATCAACTTGCCCAACGCGGCGAACCACTGGTGCGTGTGCATGCAATACTCGGCCTTGGGGAAATCGATGAGACCGGGCACGTTGATCCGTGGCTGATCACGCAGCTCGAATCGTCCGCAGGACGGTATACCGTAATCACCAACGCCCTAAAGATGGAGTTGCTCGATACTGAGCAAATCTACCAGATGCTGGCGAACGACGAACTGGAAGCCCGACCTCGCGTCGTGCTCCTTGCGCACTTGATCTCCGAAAGTGAGCCTGTGGATCAGCAAGCCGTAGCCCGGCTCGCGGCAAGCGGCAATCGATCGGTTGCCGGTCTTGCGGCCTGTCTATTAGCGCAACTCGGCGACAACAGTGGTTTGAGCAGTTACCGGGCGCAGCTTCTCACTCTACCACAGCGCGATCGCAACCGACACCTGATTGATCTGCTTCAGGCCATTGGGAACTACCGACTGACTGCCGCGCTCGATCTGGGTGAAGACGTCCTGGCCGCGCCTGGAGCCGACGATGAGGTCGTTCGTGCGGGGTTAGCCACGATGCTTGTGCTCGATCCACACCGGGGCGTTACGTTGCTCAATCAGTACTTGACTAACGATACGTCATACAGCCGGTATGTGCGCTTCGCGCTGATGTTGCTCGAAGCCGGTAGCGACGTGCCGGCATCGGCCTACGACAGCCTGCCGACGGACGACGAGTTGCTGGGTCGAATGGCGAGGGCCGGTCGAGCCGTCTCCTTAGGTGCCGACGCCTCGCAGCCGTTGATTGATCTGCTGTCACTCGGTCACGCCCGTGCATCACGCTGGGCGGTCGTCGCAGCCGGTCAACTCGACACGGCCCAAGCAACGCGAGTGTACGAATATCTGATCAACGCAGTAGATGGCGACCGGCGCGGCCGCGACGAACGCGCCGAACTGGCCATGATCGCTACGGCTCGCCTCTTCGAGATCAATCCTCAGGCTGCAATCGACGAGCTCGTCAAAGCGGAGGATGACAGCCTCACTCAGGAAGCAATCCTACTGGGTCTGTTCGACAGTCGGGCCCCATCGGCCGGAGAAGCCGCAAGAGGTGTGAAGCGCATTGGTTACGGCCGAGCAGACTCTATGGCGCTGATCCTCATTGCCAAGCACGCTAATCGTTTGACCAAGCGTGAACTGCGGGATCTCGGGGTCATCGCGTCCGGCGGCCGCGTGTCCGCAGTTCTACAGGCGCAGGCCGGATGGTTGTACCTCAAGCACGCCGGGCAGCTCGAGCAGACCCTGGCCATGATCTTCGCCGATCCATAAATGGGCTGTACCATGTCGCGACCAAATTCCGCCGATCTCATTCCCCTAAGCCAACCCGATATTACGGACGCGGAAATCCGAAACGTCGTCGAAACGATGCGCAGCGGCCGACTTTCCATCGGACCTCGCCTCGAGGAATTCGAACGACTCGTGGCCCTGCGCGTCGGGCGACGGCATGGCATCGGCGTTAGCTCCGGAACGGCTGGTCTGCACCTGGCGCTCGTTGCCTTAGGCATCAAGCCGGACGACGAAATCATTACCCCCGCCTTCAGCTTCGTCGCGTCGGCCAATTGTGTTATTCACGCTGGTGCGAGGCCCGTCTTCGTCGATTGCGATCCGCGAACGCTGAACATGCGACCGATTGAAGTGGAGAAGCACATCACCGAGAAGACCAAGGCGATCATCGCCGTCGAAGTCTTCGCGAACCCTGCTGCCATGTCGGAGCTCGCAGCACTCTCCGCCAAGTACGATATCCCGCTCATCGAAGATTCCTGCGAAGGTCTTGGCGGGCGATATGCCGACGAGCCCATCGGGCGGTTCGGACGCGTTGCCGTGTTCGGTTTCTATCCGAACAAGCAGATTACCACCGGCGAAGGCGGCATGATCGTCACCGATGATGATCGGATCGCTGACACTTGTCGATCGTTGCGCAATCAGGGGCGCGCGGCGGACTCGACGGAAGCTGACCAAGGGCTAGGCTCGTGGCTTGCGCATGTACGGCTGGGCTACAACTACCGGCTCAGCGAGCTTCACGCGGCGCTTGGCGTCGCGCAGATGCGCCGGCTGGACGAACTGATCGAAGCGAGGCAGCGCGTCGCGGCCGCCTACACACGGCGGCGTTTGGGTAATACCGACCACATTCAGCCCACCGTCGAAACCGAAACATTCATGAGCTGGTTCGTTTACGTCGTTCGGCTCAGCGATCGTTTCACCGCGGACGATCGAAACCACATCATCGAGGGGCTGCATCGCCACGACGTCGGCGCTGCGGACTACTTCCCCCCGATTCCCCTGCTCCCGTACTATCAGCACAGGTTCGGCTACAAGAACGGCGATTATCCAGTAGCCGAATCCGTTAGCCAGCGCACGATCGCCCTGCCATTCTTCACCCGTTTGACCGAACGAGAAGTAGACCTCGTTTGTCAGACGCTGGAACTGATGATGACGCGCATCGCATTCGCGCGCAGCTGACGGGCCCCTTCAGACCCAAGCGTCTAGCTGGGCGGGAGCAGCGTGCGCATGCTCCGGCCGTAGTCAACCGCCTTCTCGACAATTTGCTGCATCGGCTCTTTTACGATGATGTGGTCGCCGTTGATCAGGGTGATCGTAGTATCGGGGTTCTCCTCGATACTACGAATCAGTTCCGCGTTCACGACCAGAGCTTTTCCATTGAGCCGGGTGACGGTAATCATCGAGGAGACACTAGGCACTAGGCATTAGGGGATGAGAAGAATTTATCGGCCGAGGATCAGAAGCTGAGCGAACAGATCATTGGTCGTGGTGATGAT
>CBDUST010000247.1:0-7130 GCA_965369945.1 uncultured bacterium
AAGTGAGCGAAGTGAATCTCATCACTGATCGTGAAACCGGTCGGCCGCGCGGATTTGGGTTCGTCGAAATCGCTGACGATAATGCTGGCCGTGAGGCCATCGGCGCGTTGGACGGAAAAGAGTTCGGCTCGCGCCAGATCAAGGTCAACGAGGCCAAGCCCCGAACCGATCGCGGCGGCGGCGGCGGCGGTGGCGGACAGCGTCAACGCTGGTAAGCACAAACTCAAACATGTGAATGAATCACCGGCCATCGAGAGGTGGCCGGTTTTCTTTTGGCTGTACTGCCAACGGCGCCGGATTCTCGGTTCGATGTGAACGAAGCGAAGCGAGGAGATTCTGCCCTGTCCATAGGACTTCGATGGCAACGGCAACGTCGGTTCGTCCGATCTCCTTGTTCTGCTCGCCAACTGGGGGCCGTGTCCGTAAAGAAGGCACTGGGCATGAGGAAAGGGTGTGGAGCCGCAAGCCGTTTAGGCTTGGATTTCGTGCCAGGGGGGGGCGTTACACTAGTGCTCGGAAAGCTCGGCGGTGGAGCCGGGCGAAGGTCAAATGGACAACGTCTGCCTAGAATCTCGATGATGACAACAGTCGCACAAAGACTCGCCGTTCGATATGTGCTGATGGTCGCCGTGGCGGGTGCGATCTTCTTCTCGGGGATCGTGTTCCGCGAGCATTTACCGCGGCGCGTTCCGGTGGCGCTTGCCGTCGGCGGACTCGTCTTGGGAGTCGTCGTATGTGGATTTTGGTTTCGTGCGGCGTTGCGAGTACGGACCGACGCATGCCCGCATTGCCAGTATCGCTTTGTTCCCGGCGAGCTACGCCCGTCGCGGTGCGCGGAGTGCGGAAAGCCGACCACCGTGAACTAAGTTCCCGGTCCGAATCAAGGGGCGCACTGGCCCTGTTGGCACTCGGCGCTGTTGGCGTTCGCCGCAAGCGCAAACTAGCAGCGTAAGGATGGACTCCGAAAGCTCGACGGTGGAGCTGGGCGATGAACAAGGAGTGAGTGTCGGATGAAGAAACGAAACCTCGGCTATCTTGGACTCCTTGGGCTACTCGGCCTTCTCGGGTTGGTATCGGACAACCCGGGCATGTACGGCTTCTACGGGTTCTTTGGATTCTTCGCATTCTTTGGCGCAAAGGATTCTCAAGGCTAACTGCTCTTGCCCGCGTTCGTCCGACCTCCTCGCCCTCCTCGCCAACTGGGGGCCGTGTCCGTAGGAATAAAACACCCCGCTATTGCCGGGAGGAGGCTCAGCCCCGTCGAGGACTGCGGTCTACTCGCACATAATGCCTCCTTACGTGACGATTGGACGCACCGCCTCCGATGATGCCGAGATCGATCAGGACGGCAAGGATCAGTGCCAGGAGATAGATCCCGCTCACTGAACCGTTGGCATTGATCGCCCAGGCGTACGCGAGCGTAGTCAGGGGCATGAAGAAGAAGCCTAGCAGTGGCCAGACGATAGTCTGGTACGCCGCGCCAATGTAATCGCTGAAGATCACCACCAGGATGATGGCCAACCTCGGCATGAACAGAGCTACGCAACCAACAAGGCACGGCATGAAGGTACTGTCTTCGATGCGTCGGCTTGAGGCAAGTACCACCAACTCCTACACCGCCAGCGCCGCTATCGTGAAAGGGGCATGAATGGTCAAACCTTCAACAAAGGGTTCTAACGGTCGAGATGAACACGGGCGGTTCCTGCCCGGTCATCCTGGCGGTCTATACTCTCTGCGCGCGAATCGTTCGACGGACCGGCGAGGTAAGGCGGGCCACTACAACGGATTGAACCGTAGTGTCTCCCGCGTGTCGCGCGCGAGTCGTTTTGAAGAGGGTTGCGATCGGGGAGGGCCGTGTCCGTAGCTCCACTGCAAACGGGCCACGCGGGACGGTCAGTCGTCCTGCTCGTTCGAGTTCACTTCATCGGGTAGCCGCCGTGACCCGAGCCAGCCCAGCCAAGCGGTAGCAACGAGGTGAGCGGACTCTCTCGCAACGGTCGCGCGAGTCGTTATGAAGAGGGTTGCTCTCGGGGAGGCGAATGACCTTCAGGGCGACAAGTCGGGTGGGCTTGTCCTGCTCGGCGAGAAAGACGGTTCCCATGCCGCCTTCGCCGAGGACGCGAACGACCTTGTATCGGCCGATGAGTTGCCCGAAGCGCTTGCCGAGATCCAGCGACACGGTGCTGATGACAGCTTGCGGTTGTTGCGGTGCGCCCGCCGGCTCATCCCCGGTCACGCCCTCGGGATCGACGGTCTTGTCAGAATCCTCCATCGCTCCATCCTTCGTTCTGCAGTGTTCTCGGCCCTCATTGTACCGGATTCCGGCCCAAATGGGCTCATGCCGTGCCGGTGGGAGCCTAGCGAGGCGAACCGGTCGACAACAGCGCCGTCGGCGCATCCGACCTCCTTGCCCTCCTCGCCAACTGGGGGCCGTGTCCGTGACGAGAAGGCATCGAGGGATCGAGAGGCTTGAGGGCAAGGGCGTCTTCGTCCATTGCCCCGAATATGGGCGGTGATCGGAATCGGCCCTTGGGCGACGGCCTGGACTCTGCTCGGAGGAGATTGGGCCCGATCTTGAAGGAATCTGCATCCGTAGGCATACTCGGGGCATAGGTATCCTTGCCGGGCGGTTAGTCTATCAACGAATGGAGAAAGACGATGGCATGCAGCGTTGAGCTACGAACCAAACTGACGGTTCCGGCGATCCTGGCACTCCTGTTTGTGATGACTGCGGCACACGCTGCGGAGCCTCCTCAGAAGCGGCCTCCGGAGCTCGATCAGCCTCATGAGAAGGGTGTGGAGTGGACGATCCGATCCCTCCCAGGTCCACGGCTGACTGCCCCACCGGCCGTGCCGACGGTTGGCGGCTTCGTCAGCGTTCAGGTGAACATCGACGAGTTCGGCAACAACATCCTCAACGACGCCGGCAACGAGCCGTCGATCGCGGTCGATCCGACGGCCCCGAACCGCATGGTGATCGGCTGGCGTCAGTTCGATACGGTCCTCAATAACTTCCGCCAAGGCGGCTGGGGCTATTCCCACGACGGCGGGCGGACGTGGACGTTCCCCGGCGTGCTGGAGCCGGGCGTTTTTCGCAGCGACCCGGTGCTCGATTTCGATGCTGAGGGCAACTTCTACTACAACAGCCTGCGTGTCGTTGGTGGTGACTTTGACTGTCAAGTCTTCAAGTCGTCGGACGGCGGTGTCACATGGGGCGAGCCGATTTGGGCTTGGGGCGGTGACAAACAGTGGATGGTTATTGATCGCACCGGTGGCATCGGCCACGGCAACATCTACGCCAACTGGACCGTGTTCTTCAGTGTTTGCAACGGGCAGTTCACACGTTCGTACGACGGCGGCCAGTCGTTTCTGGACTGCATCGATGTTCCGAATGAACCGCAATGGGGAACGCTCGCGGTCGGACCGGATGGCGAGCTGTATATTGCCGGCACAGGTTTCCTCGTCGCCAAGTCCACCACATTGCAGGATGAAGATTTGCCGGCGGACTTCGACTTCGTATCGTTCGTGGATTTGAACGGAAACACTGTATTCGGAGACGGTCCAAATCCCGGCGGGTTACTTGGACAAACGTGGGTTGCTGTGGACAACTCCGACGGTCCGATGCGCGGCAACGTGTATTTACTAAGCTCAGTCAATCCACCCGGTTCGGATCCGTTGGACGTCATGTTCTCCCGCAGCACCAACGGCGGAGTAACGTGGTCCGATCCGGTCAGAGTGAACGACGATCCGACGAATAATGGTGCGTGGCAATGGTTCGGAACGATGTCTGTTGCCCCGAATGGCCGAATCGACGTGATCTGGAACGACACGCGCAACACCGGCCAGACAAACATGTCGGAGTTGTTCTATTCGTTCTCGACTGATGGAGGCGTGACATGGTCAATAAACACGCAAGCGAGCCCGGTCTTCAATAGTTGGGTGGGTTGGCCGGATCAGAGCAAAATCGGCGACTATTACGACATGATCTCGGACGATGTCGGCGCGAATCTGGCCTGGGCGGCGACCTTCAACAACGAGCAGGATGTCTATTACCTGCGCATCGGCGACTATGACTGCAACGGCAACGGCATCGGCGACACCGATGATCTGGCCAACGGCGACAGTGACGACTGCAACGAAAACGATATCCCGGATGAATGTGAGATCGCGGCCGGGACAGTGCTCGACGACAACGGAAACGGTATTCCCGATGAATGCGAAGGCGACATCGTCGGTCCTGACGACTTCAGCGCGTTCCGCGGTTTCTACGACTCCGGTGATTTGGACAGCCTTCTGGAAGCGGATGATGACAAGCTGTGCTACAGCCCGGGCATCACGCTCGCCCAAACCGAAGCCCCGATCACACTAGACTTCACGGGAACCTTGCCCACCGATTCGCCAGCTTCACTTGACGTGACGATCGAATCGTCAGCGAATACTGTCGGTTTGGAACTCACAATCTCATTCTGGAACTACAACACGAAGTCGTGGGATGTTGTCGGTACGGATATGCAAACGAACAACGTCGATACAGTCAGGACGTTTGCTGGCGTACCGGCAGATCATGTGGAGCCGGGCAGTGGCGAAGTGATGACTCGATACGAAGTTCGTGTCGTGAGCTTTATATTCGTCTTCCCATGGCTGGATTGCGTTGATCATGTCTTCTGGACGGTATCGAACTAGCTTCGACGACAACGGCACCATCGGCGCGTCCGACATTCTCGCCCTCCTCGCCAACTGAAGGCCTTGTCCGTAGCTGCACTGTAGACGGGCCGCGCGGGACGGTCAGTCGTCCTGCTCGTTAGAGTTCACTTCATCGGGTAGTTTCGCGCGCCACTCGGCGGCCTTGGCGTCGTAGCTCTGGCCCGGTTCGGCGGCGTGCCAGGCCAAATAGACGTCAAAAAGGTCGTTGACGGCCTTGATCGTCCGCCGGTGCTCGGTCATCGCCCCGCACGCGGCGGCTTACCGCAATCGTCGCAGAGCTTGACTCGGCCCCGGCCGGCGGTTCCAATAATCTGAGTCACCTTTGCAACTCCGAGCAGTCAAGAGAACAATCGTTGACGAAAGGAGCTCAACATGGCCTACGGAGACGGAGCGGACTGGAACGGATCATCAACTGAGGCTGGGACTGAGACGGTGATGTGGGAGACTGCCTTTGACGAGAGCGTGGCATCGGTCAGCTTCCTGATCACCCAGGGGCAGAGCGAGGAGACCGTGGCCCAGAACCTGATGAACGCCTGGAATGCAAGCTACCCCTATGAGGCTACGATTGACGGCAAATCTTCCTCTACCGTCAGGTTCAAAAAGAACGGCCAAACGCCCACAGCCATGACCGTCACCGGAAAATTGGGGAAGAAACCGCTTCCGGACAAGGGTTCTGCCCAGCCGGTGGTTTCAGAGTTGACGGTCAAGAACGTCGGTTAGGACACCGACCACCGGCCCTTGAGCGACTAAGCGCCGGTCAAGGGCGGGACGGCGTTAGTCCGCCGCAAGCTGCTCGAGATGCCATTGTGCCAGGTCGAACTCCGGCAGGTCGAACTTCTTTGTCGCTTGCAAAACGGTATCGCGACACTGTTCGAACCAGGTCTTGGCTTTGTCGCGGCGGCCCTCGACCAGCGCTCTGGCTCCCAGGTAGTAATACGTCACACTTCGCATCACGTCGTTCTCTGCATAGGGAAGCAAGTCTTCGGCGCTCAGGTCTCCGCGACACATCTCGAGCATCTTGTGTTCGAGGGGGATCGTCGCCGCTTCTTGCGCCACTTCAAGCGCCGCCGATGCCGCTTCGTGATCACCCGGGCCGTTTCGCAGCGCGCGCATCTCCCAGATCCACTGGTGGCCCTGCACCGCCCATATCGGATCAAGGGATGCTAGATGCGAGAAATCCTCGATCGCCCCCTCCACATCGCCCGCGAAGCGCCGCGTGAGGCCCCTGCCGATGTAGACGATGGGCTCCTTCGCTGCGAGAGCGACAGCCCGATCATGGTCAGTCAACGCAAGTTGATACTCACCGAAAATACGGCGAAGTCTGGCGCGATTGTAGAAGTCCGGCGGCAGTCCCTTGGTACCGCGCATTCCCCTGTTGTACGCCTCCAGTGCGCTGTCAAACTCGCCGCTCTTAAGAAGCAGGTACCCGACCGTCCGCAACGCCAGCATGTTTTCCGGGTCCAGCTCTAGGGCCCGATCGCAGTCACGCCTCGCCGAGGCATTCTTGCTCTGTAGCGCAAGCAGTTTCGCACGCAGGGCGTACGCAGCCGCCAAGCGGGGATTCAGTTTGATCGCTTTGGTACAGTCGGCTATGGCCTCGTTCGTTCGGAGGCCCCACTCGGGGTCGCGACGAGCTTCAAAGCGTGCCGCGAATCGTGCCTCGGCGAAGAGCCGGCCCGCCGTTTCCGTTGCCGCCGCCAGGGCCGCCCGGCTCGCCTCGTTTTGGTAGTACGCGGCGATGCCAAGCGCACCGGCCGCAGTCAGCAGCACCGCGACGAAGGCCAGTGGCACCTTACGTTTGCGTACAAACTTGCTGAACCGGTAGGTTACGCTTGGCGGCCGGGCGAGGATCGGCTCGTGGTCAAGATGCCGACGAATGTCGGCCGCCAGTTCCCCCGCGCCCGCATAACGCCGCGTGCGGTCTTTCTCGAGACACTTCATCGTGATCCAATCCAGGTCGCCGCGGAGCAGTCGGATGAGCCTTCGCGGATTGAGTCGCCGGTGCTGGGCGATCTGCTCGACCGAAGACGCTTCGAGTTGCGGTGACTCACCCACCTCCTCGCCTCCTCCCTCAACGGAGGGGGAACGACCCTCACCCCCAAGCCCTCCGGAGGGAGAGAGAGGAAAGCGGCTCAGCCGGTTGCTCGGCCGGGGTGGCTCCTGCTGGCGGATGATCCGCTGGAGCTCGGCGAACGCCACTTTGCGCAACGACGTCGAATCGAATGGCAAGGCTCCGGTGAGCAGCTCATACAGCAACACGCCGAGCGAGTAGATGTCCGAGCGGGTGTCGATATCCTGCGCGGTCATTTCCGCCTGCTCCGGGCTCATGTACTCCGGCGTTCCGATGAGCTGCCCCTGCTCGGTAAAGAGTGTTCTCTCGGTGAGCTTCTGGTGCAGCGCCTTGGCCACGCCGAAGTCGATCACCT
>CBDUST010000248.1:0-7022 GCA_965369945.1 uncultured bacterium
CCACGGCCGACGGCGATTGTGCGATGGAGCCCAACGCACTGCACATTTGGCCGCGCGGCGGATACATGATGATTGCTTTACCCAACAAGGACCGCACGTTTACATGCACACTCTTTTGGCCGCGCGCTGGGCCAAATAGCTTTGAGCAGCTTCATCGTCAAGAAGATATCGCGCCGTATTTCAACGAGCACTTCCCCGACGCCGTTGCGTTGATGCCCACACTTGTTGCTGATTATCAAGCCAATCCAACCGGTTCGTTGATGACGGTGCGTTGTGCGCCGTGGTATTACAGGAACAGAGTCGTGCTCATAGGTGATGCAGCGCATGCGATCGTGCCGTTCTATGGGCAGGGCATTAACGCCGGGTTTGAAGATTGTGTTGTGCTGATGGACTGCCTCAAAGCGCATCAAGGCGATTGGGAGCGTGTGCTGCCCGCCTATTTTGAAAGACGCAAAGCGAACTCGGATGCGATTCGCGATTTGGCGCTCTCTAATTTTCTAGAGATGCGCGATCATGCCGCGTCTAAAGTGTTTCGTCTCAAGAAGAAAGGCGAGCGGTTGTTGCATCGTTTGTTGCCGCAGTGGTATTTGCCGCTTTACAACATGGTGAGTTTCTCGCGAATCCCGTACGCTGAGGCTGTACAAAAGGCCAAGAAGCAGAGTCGCATAGTCGTGCTGCTTGGTAGTTTGCTGGTGAGTCTGCTGGCCGCCGCTATACTCACCGTTGTCGCGTTGCTGTCGTGAGCGGCGAAGATCCGTGTGATGTTGGTTGTCGAAGAGGCCATGAAGGATGTCCGACAAGGTTGATCATCTCCACGAGCCGTATTGCGGCAATTGCGGGTACAAACTGACTGGGCTGGTCGATTCGTCGAAATGCCCCGAGTGCGGCAAGCCCTTGGTGGAAGTGCTTAGCCGCGTAGGAAAATGGGGACGACGATATCGGTCGGAGGCGAAACTGTTTGGGCTGCCGGTGATTGATGTAGCGTTCGGCTCCAGGCCCGGCGAGCGCATCGGCCGAGCCCGAGGGATCATCGCCCTGGGGGATCGGGCCACCGGATTGCTTGCGGTCGGCGGATTCGCCCGGGGCGTTGTTGCGATCGGCGGCAACGCCATCGGCGTGTTCAGCGTGGGCGGGTTCAGCTTCGGGCTAGTCGCGTCGTTTGGCGGCGTGGCCGTCGGAGCCCTCAGCGCTGGAGGCGTGGCCCTGGGAATTCGTGTCTCGGGCGGTCTGTCGCTTGGGATATTTGGTACCGGCGGCATGCCGATCGGCTATTGCGTCTCGGGCGGCGTCCCCATCGGTATCCACCGGCTCGGACCCGGCGCGAGTTCTGCCGAAGCGATGGACTTGTTTGCCAACCTGTCATGGTTCTTTGGCCCGCCAACGTTCAACGCTATAAGCCTCTTCAAACCGCTGATCGTCATCGTCGCAATAGTGGCGGCAGCCGCTGGCTTGGTCGGCCTGTTTGCGCAGTGGGGGCACCTGCGGGCAAGGCGCATTCTCGCAGACCCATGACGCGCAGATTGTTTGACATCAGCCCGCCGATCACGCCGAACTTGGCCGTTTGGCCGGGCGATACGCCGCCAACGCGCGAAGTGTTGCTTGATATAGCCAGGGGCGACAATCTGACGTTGTCCACGTTGCATGGAACCGTTCATTTGGGCGCACATGTGGATGGGCCGAACCATTATGGATCAGATGCGCGCAGCGTCGGTGAACAGGCACTGGAGATTTACATCGGACCGTGTCAAGTAATCCACGTCAATGTGAAACCGGGGGCGCGAATCGAGCCGGCGCATATCAATCAGCCGATCGAGACGGAGCGTGTGTTATTGGGAACCGGTTCATACCCCGATCCCACGGATTTCAATGAGGACTTCGCAGGACTGAGCCCAGCACTTGTGGATGATCTACACGACAAGGGTGTACGGCTCGTCGGCATTGACACGCCAAGCGTGGATGTGTTCGAGTCAAAGGACCTGCCGGCACACAAGCGATTTCTCGCACATGACATGGCGATTCTCGAAGGGCTGGTGCTCAAGGACGTCCCTGCTGGAGCATACGAATTGATCGCGTTGCCTTTGAAGTTGATGGACTTCGATGCAAGCCCGGTGCGCGCGGTGTTGCGGGAGCTCCAAGATTGAAACATAACTTCAAGCGTTTGATCAAAGCGCAGGCCTAGCCACCGGACTAGGCTAACGATCATTCGGCGGCGGCTCAGCAGAACTTCCGCCCGGCGCAACCGGCGGGAGTGTCGGGAACAGGTGCACGATGACCGGCTCGTTGGACGCATGTTGCACCGTCATCACCGCACCCTCCGGCAGCGCATCGGCCTGTTGCTCAACGACGATTCTTCCGCTCCAACTCGCCGGCAGTCCTTGACGCTCATTCCCCTTGCGATGAAGATCCCATCGCGTGAACTTCGCAGTAACTCCCTCCGGCGTCACAAGCGTCGGCTCCGGCGCGTCTTCGATATCCTCCCACACTTCGACCCACACCACCATCATTGCCGAGCTTCCGGGCGCAACCCGCAAGAACGTTGCGGTGGATCGCAGTTGCTGCCTAAGACGGCCGCCGGCCTCGACCCACAACCTGTGAATCTGATCGTTATCCAGCGCCAAGGTGACCGAGATCTCTCGATGCGCCGAGGCTCTTAGCGTCATCCGGGTCGCCACGTCCACGACATCGCCCGGCTCAAGAATCTTCGTTGACAGTTCAGCAGTGGTGCAACTGCATGATGGCCGGGCGCTCTCGATCACGATCGTCTCGTCGGATTCGTTGATCAGATGAAAGGTGTGCTCGAACGTGGAGCTGGGTGCATCAATGAGCACAACGCCATAGTCGTAATGCGACTCGCCCTCCAACACGCTTCCGCCGAGCGTGACTATAAGCACGATGACTACTGCTGTTGACAAACCCGCGGTAGCCAGAATTAGAATCGCGATCCGATGGATGGTTCGTCGGTCCATAGTGCTCTATCCGAGGGAGTTGCCGGGAAGTGTTCGACGCCGCGACCGTTCAGACTAACCTAGTTGTCTAGCGGCATTGTTTCCACCACATCACCGAACGAGTCGGACCATGACGACTCGTGCCCCGCCGCCTGCCACTCTGGCAGCGTCGAGCCTCCAAAAACGGCTCTGGCGCTAGCGCCAAGCGGTATCCGATTTGCATCATGGGTCTTTCGGAGGCCTTGAACTTCTTTCCATAACGTTCCGGAGGATCGCCCAATGCGCATGGATCGGTTTACAACACTCGCCCAGCAGACTCTGGCAGATGCCCAATCGCAGGCGCTTTCAGTCGGCCACGCCGAACTCTCGCCGCTGCATGTTTTGGCTACGCTGCTGGAGGATCGCGCTTCGATCGCCCATTCCATCATCTCCAAGGCAGGCGTGAATGCCGATCGTGTTGCGGAAATCGCCCAAGCTGAATTGAAGCGGCTGCCAACCGTATCAGGTGAGTCCGTCCAACCGCAAACCAGCCCCGCGGCCATTGGGGTCCTAACCGACGCTGAGAAACAAGCCAAGCAACTCAACGACGCTTACATCTCAACCGAGCATCTTCTGCTCGCGCTTGTGACAGTGAAATCCGAAGCCAAGGAAGTACTTACCGTCAACGGGCTTGACCACAGTAGGCTCCTCGAAGCGATCAACGCGCTGCGCGAAGCGTCCGGCGTCAAGAACATCAACGACGCCAATGCCGAGGCTACGTTTGAAGCGCTCAAGAAATATGCGATCGACCTTGTCCAGCTCGCCCAGCAAGGCAAGCTGGACCCGGTCATCGGGCGCGATGAAGAAATCCGCCGCTGCATGCAAGTGCTCGGCCGGCGCACCAAGAACAACCCGGTCCTCATCGGCGAACCGGGCGTGGGCAAAACGGCTATCGCTGAGGGACTCGCTTTGCGAATCGTCAACGGCGATTGTCCCGCTTCGATGCGCGATGCACGAGTCGTCGCCCTTGATGTCGGAGCGCTCCTGGCGGGCACAAAGTTCCGCGGCGAGTTCGAGGAGCGACTCAAAGCCGTCTTGCGTGAAGTTGCTGCAAGTGAAGGCAAGATCATCCTCTTTATCGACGAACTGCACACGATCGTCGGCGCAGGTGCAGCTGAAGGCGCCGTCTCCGCGGGCAATATGCTCAAGCCCGCCCTTGCGCGCGGCGATTTGCGCTGCATCGGCGCAACAACGCTTGATGAGTACCGCCAACACATCGAAAAGGATGCTGCGTTTGAGCGGCGATTCCAACCGGTTTATGTCGGTGAGCCGTCGGTTGAGGAGACCGTGGCGATTCTGCGCGGTCTGAAGCCTCGCTACGAAGCTCACCACGGCGTGCGAATTCAAGATGCTGCATTGCTGAGCGCCGCAACGCTGAGTCATCGATACCTTGCCGGGCGATTCCTTCCTGATAAAGCGATCGACCTGATTGACGAAGCTGCATCTCGCTTGCGCATCGAAAACGATTCGATGCCGGCCGAACTTGATGAGCTTCGCCGCAAGATCATGCAATTGGAGATCGAACGCGAAGCACTCAAACTCGAGACCGATCCGGAATCGAACAAGCGCATTGCGGCGCTCCAAGCGGAACTGGCCGCGATGGAGGAGAGCAACCGCAGTCTCAGCGCGCAGTGGGATATCGAGAAAGCTGAACTCGACAAGATCAGGTCCATCAAGGCGCAGATCGATCAGAAGGGAACTGAGTTCGAGCAAGCCCAACGCCGAGGCGATCTTGAAACAGCAGCGCGCATCCAGTACGGCGAGCAGCGCGAGCTTGAATCGCAACTACACGCAGCAGAAGACGAACTGGCCAAACGGCAATCCGATGGCAAGGCGATGGTCAAGGAAGAAGTCGACGCGGATCAAATCGCTGAGATCATCGCGCAGTGGACCGGCATCCCCGTCGATCGGCTTGTCGAAGGCGAACGACAAAAACTGCTGCGCATGGAAGATGAAATCCGCAGTCGCATCGTCGGCCAGGACGAGGCATTGCGCGCGCTGGCTGATGCTGTAAGACGAAATCGGGCTGGGCTCGGCGAAGCGACGCGCCCCATCGGTTCGTTCCTGTTCCTCGGCCCGACCGGTGTGGGCAAAACCGAACTGTGCAAAGCCCTGGCGGAGTTCCTCTTTGATACCGACGATGCGATGGTCCGAATCGACATGAGCGAATTCATGGAGCAACACGCAGTAGCCCGCCTGATCGGCGCGCCCCCCGGTTATGTCGGCTACGAAGAAGGCGGCCGGCTCACCGAGGCTGTGCGGCGACGACCCTACTGCGTGTTGCTGTTCGACGAGATGGAAAAAGCTCACCCCGATGTCAGCAATGTCCTGCTGCAACTGCTCGATGAAGGTCGGCTCACCGATGGCCACGGCAGAACCGTCGATTTCCGCAACACGATCATCGTCATGACCAGCAATATGGGGTCGCAGGCCATTCTGGAGATGACCGATCAAGGTGCGCTCGATATCGAAATCGAAGCGCACATGCGCGACCTGCTCAAGAGAACGATGCGCCCGGAACTACTCAACCGCATCGACGAGACGATCATCTTCAATCAACTCACGCAGAAGAACCTAGCCGGCATCGTCGAGATTCAAGTCGGCCATCTCCGGGGACGCCTG
This sequence comes from uncultured bacterium, assembly GCA_965369945.1. GTDB lineage: Bacteria > Planctomycetota > Phycisphaerae > Phycisphaerales > SM1A02 > JADFNO01. Next base: position 5,607 of record CBDUST010000248.1, read on the forward strand.
GCGGAACGTGGTTTGTCGCTTGAGTTGACGGAGGCTGCGAAATCAGCACTCGCCGAGGAAGGTTACGACCCACAGTTCGGCGCTCGCCCATTGAAGCGTATTATTCAGCAGCGCATCGAGAACCCGATCGCCACGCAGATTCTTGCCGGCAACTTCAACCCCGGCGACACGATCAAAGCTGATTACCAAGGCAAGTCGTTCGTACTTGAGCGGGCTGCCCGTTCAGACAAAGCCGAGCCGCGTCCAGTTCAGCGAGCTTAGCACTTCAGCACCCGCGATAGTTTTACTCCCTCTCCCTTTCCAAGGGAGAGGGCGGGGGTGAGGGCGACGGTTGTCAAATCTCACGACTGGCAGCCCGCAGGATCGCCATCGCGACTGCTTCGGATTCGCGCAGAACATCATCATTTGTCACTCGCAGAACGCGCAAGCCGTGCGATTCGAGATAGGAATCGCGTACAGCATCACTGTTGCCGCGACCAACGTGACTTTCCCCGTCAACCTCGATCACCAGATGCGCTTGTGAGCAGTAGAAATCGACAATGTACGGGCCGATGACTTGCTGACGCCGGAACTTCATTCCTGCTAATTGGTGATCGCGCAGCAAGCGCCAAAGTCCTCGCTCAGGCCCGGTAAGCTCTCGACGCAACTGCTTGGACCGGGCACGTTGTTGCTGTGAGCCGCGACGGGTTGGTCGGTTAACTGACATGCTTTTTACACCCTCACCCTAGCCCTCTCCCTCAAGAGGGAGAGGGAATCGGACTCTGCAATCCAACTCATATTAGCCGCTGATGTGTAAGCAGTTCGCGTCGTGCCACCAACTACGCTTGAATGCCTCCCCTCGGACCTCTTGGCCGTTGCTTCGTCCACCTCGTATAATCCAAGCAATGCCTCTTGATCTGACCCAACTTCCTCACGCCGAGATCGACGCGCTTTGCCGGGAGTATCACATTCATCGGCTGGCGCTGTTTGGCTCTGCGCTGCGCGATGACTTCACAACGGACAGTGACGTTGACGTGCTGGTCGAGTTTGAGCCGCACGCGCGGATTGGATTCTTCACGCTCGTCGGCATCGAGGATGAGCTGACGCAGATCGTTGGCCGGAAGGTTGATTTGAGGACCGCCCAATGCCTGAGCCGGTATTTCCGTGACGAGGTGTTAGCGGAGGCGAAAGAAATCTATGTCGCAGCATGATGATGCCGCTCGGCTGCGACACATGATCGACTATGCGCGTGAGGCGGTTCAGATGTGCGAGGGATGATGCGTGCGGTCCGAGCCTTGGGCGAGAAGCTCGAGGCGTCGGTGCCGGCACTTCAGCACCCGTTGCATCGGGCGATACAGAGGGTCGCAGCGGATGAATCGGTCGCGGCGTTGCTAGGCCCGACTTGGTCAGGAGGAGATGCGACCGTTCAGTCAGATG
>CBDUST010000249.1:0-6979 GCA_965369945.1 uncultured bacterium
GTTCATTTATGCGAGTTGCAGGAAGCAACGGTCGCAAGTTTATAGCCCGCCAAATTGTAAGCGGGCGACGAAAGGAATCGTATCATGGGACTCGTATCAGCTCTTACTGGACTCATTCGTAGCGGTCCGTCGCGTGGCAATGCTGCGGGCATCGAACTCAACTCACAGCGCGATCTTATGATCGCTCAGGGGCTACCGTCCTACACAGAGATGGCTCGTCAGGGTCGCGGCTGGTCGGTGATCCAAGTAGTTGCGACCGCTGGCCTTGTTGTGCGACCTAGCGCCACAGCCGCAATCACACTCTGGAACGGCGAGAACGGCAATGGTCGGTCATACGTCATTGACCGAATCTTCACCCACAACCTCGTATCGACTGCGACGCAAGGGTTCTTTGGTATGTGGGCGTGCATACATCCATCGAAGATGGCGTTGCCGACTGCCGACCTTGTGTACTCGCGGACCAACTGGACTGGTAACTCTGGGCGTATGTACAACGGAGCAGGCGTTGCTGACGTTGGGGCAACTGTCATCAATGATGGTTGGTACCCGTGGGGCCAGGGGATGGAGACTGAGGCGGCGGGTGTTCTGCCTGGCTCACACATATCCGTCAATATCGAGGGTCGCCTGATCGTTCCGCCTGGCGGTGCAATCTCGTTGCAGGTTGTAACCGCAAAGACTAGCGACACGTTTACTAGCGGTATCTCATGGTACGAAGTCGATCTCCCGCTTGATTAGTGAATGAGGATGCGAAGTGGCTCTGTCATCAATTGCAATGACCACAGTAGCCAAGGCGAAGGCACATCTAAGGCTGAATGATTCCGATCCGCAGATTCAATCGAATGCGATCGACATTTATCATGATGAGAGTGTCAGCGCCACTGCTGCGACCGTAGAAGTAACCGGCACGACGGTGATATTGATTATTACCGGCGGGGGTAATGCCGGTACGGATACGCTCACACTCGCCGATGCAGCCAACGACACGATTACCGAACTGGTCAGCGTTATCAATGCGCTGGCTAAGGGGTGGGTAGCGACAGCGTTATACCTAGGCGATGCAGATACCGGCGATCTAGTGATCGCCTCTGCCGTCAGTGCGTTTGCGACCTCGGCTCGGCAGACACTCCAGATCGTATCCAACCGAATGCTGGAATTGATGATCGAAGGTGTGACGGACGAGATTGAGACCTGGCTCGACCGGGGGATCGTCAGCCGGACCTACTCAGAGGTCTATCACTTTGATCCTGCTAATGGGCCTTTGAGGGAGTTCTCACTGAGAGAACCGGACGTGACCGCGATAACTCGTTTGTCATTGGGCAGCATCGCTGCGATGCGTGTGCAGTACACCGGCTCGGATGAGCGTGCATGGATTGAGGTGACGGATACAGGCCTCACGGCATCCAGTAGGACGGGCAGCACAACGACCACAGTCGCGTCTACGACGTTCTCAGGCAACGTTGATGTCAGCGATCTTGTGACGGTCATCGCCGCTGCAACAGGCTGGTCAGCCACGACGGTCACTGAAGGGCCGTCCGCGTTCCTTGTACGCGAGGGCGTACGCAATGCTAAGAACCGCGAGATCACGTTGGCCTTATGGGAGGACTACGACGGCGATTACATCCCCGACTATGAAGCGGGGATTATCACGCTCAATGGTCTAGGTTGGCCATACTCGATAACGAATCCAACCTCAGCTCGGCGAGTGCTGGTTGATTACACGGCTGGGTTCTCGTCCGTGCCCGACGATGTAGACCGCGCCGTGTTGAAAGCTGTGGCGACCGAATGGGAGAGTGCGGGCCGAGACGAGACGCTGCAAAGCGAATCGTTGGAGGACTATTCCTACTCGCTGAAGTCCGATCTTGACCCACCCTGGCAGAAGACCCTCGCTGGGTATCGGAGGTTCACGCCATGACTGCAAGCGGACTGATTCGCCGAATGGCTGCAAAGCAAAACGCATCGTTGATTGCTGTACAGCGTAAGATGAACTCGGCTGGCACGAGTGGTTTTCCAACCAAGACGTTCGCCCCCCATCTATCAAGTGTTACGGCGGTCGTTCATATTGGCGGCGGTTCTGAGTCGGTTCGGTATGGACGTGAGAACAACCGAGCATTCGGAACGGTCCAGCTTCAAGGTGGGCTCGACATTTTAGAGACCGACCAGATTATCTACGACGGTCGGACCTTTGACATTCAACATATCAGGCCCACCGGCCAGCGCACGAGCGGTGACAAGCTGGGTCGGATGATCCTTGACATTCAGGAAACCAAACCATGAACAAGTGGCGCGTAACGATTGAAAAAAGTCCCGTGCAACACAAGGTTATCAAGGTGACGGGACCAGAGACGGCAGAGTTGGCCGAAGAGGCTGCACTGACTTCGATGAAGTGGAAGGCGGAAGATTGCATAAGTATTACCACTAAGCCTTACGAGCCAGAGGCACCAGACCCGCCAACCGTGATTGACGTTGCGCTGCCGAAGCCCCCTGCCAAGCCCAGTGTCAGCGAGTTGGAGGATTCAGCACCGAGCGGACCTGCCTGCAAGAAGGCTCGCAGCAAGAAGAAGTAGCCGATGCCTGTATCGCACAACTGGAAAGGTGAAGAGGTCTTGGCCCGCATCCGAAAGAATGTTGAGCGTTCTATCGCTACCAGTGCGATCATCCTCCAGACCGAAACCAAACTCCAGCTCAACAAGGGTGCGAGCCCTCCATCGTCTTCGCCTGGAAGCCCGCCTCACAGATTGACGGGTGCGCTGGGGCAGTCCATCCAAACCGATCTCCGTGGTATTCGAGAGAAGAACCCGCGTGTACGGGTCGGGCCAAGCCTGTTCATTGTTCCATACGCGCGCATTCAGGAACTTGGCGGGACGATCGTACCCAGGAAGGGCAAGGCGTTAGCAGTCCCGATCGGAGCCGAGGGCCGGAAGGCGGCGCGTGATGCCGGCGGATCTCTGCGCTCACTGGATCTCATCTTCATCAAACGCAAGGGCGGTCAAGCTCCGTTGCTCGCCAAGTCGATTCGGGGCGGCAAAGGGATCAAGCCGTTGTTCATCCTCGTCAGGAGCGTGACGCTCCCGGCTCGACCGTATCTCAAACCGGCTGCACAACTCGCACGGCCAAAGATAAGAAAGCAATTCACCTCAGAGAAGCTATTGGCTGAGGTGTAACCGATGCAGGACATTCTCGATGGACTCTATACCAAACTCATTGCGGACCAAACTGCCGGGACGTTGCACGCTAAGCTCGGTGGCAGAATCTATGACACCCAAGCGCCGCAGAATGAAGCGTTCCCGCTCATGGTTTTCTCACTCGTGTCCGGCGAACCGAACGAGTGGTTTGGTCCTCCGGTTACTCAGGTGGTGTTGGTGGATTTTGACATCTACACGACCAAGCAGGTGGACCCAGGTTCATCGACCGGGGCAGGGGTTATTGAGGAATCGTTGTACGACTTGCTTCGGGGGTTTGCGTTGACAGTCTCGGGACACGATCGAGGCGTGGTGACGTTCGTTACGCGCAGCGCACGGTTTGTTGAGGAAGACTCAGTGAGGATCACGGACAGAGTTCAGATTATGGCAACCCAGTTTGCATAAGGGTGAATTGACATGGCAGACACAAGAATTGTTGGCAACGACGGCAGTATCACAATGCCGACCGCGACCAGCAACGCGGTGATCAATCGATGGCGCGGGAGCTTCCCCAAGGTCGCGTCCGAAGTGACGGGATTCGAGGATTCTAACATCCGCAGAAATCGCCTCGGCATGACGAGTTTTGAGGGGTCAGGGTCGGGTGTGCCTCGCTTTGGTGCGGCCACCACTGATCCGGGTGTGATTGATCGCCCTGTTGCCGGTAGTTCCACGGTACTGACGGTGGCGACGGGCTGTACCTACACGATGAATCTTGCGATGCAGAACATCACGCACGATGTCAATAAGCTCGGCGAGAGCCTCATCACGTTCGACATGATAAACGGCGATGCGGACACGCTGACTATCGCATGGTCTGAGTCCTAATGATCTTATCCCCACTTATTCAGAGCTACACAATGCAGGACTGGGTTGTGGACTGTGTATTCACCTGCAATGGCAAAGAGTACAAGCGCACCATTGGCACGCAGGCGTGGCAGACTGAAGCTGAAGCGCTGGAGACCGTTCGTCAATCTATCTGTTCCGGTCGGCGGAGTTTACCACCGGGTCATTCAATGGCCCGCCCTCCGATCACTAAGCTGGAGATGACCCCCTACCGAAGATCAAACCACCCGCGCCACCGGCGCGATACACAGGATTTATCAGTGACCGACCTACTTGCGAAAGGATGAGCAATGTCCGCACCTGTTATCTACAAGACCGAAGATGCTGAACACTCCCTGCCCAAACTGAAGCCCGCCGACATTGTCGAGCTGGGCGAGAAGGTGTATGCACGCGCGCGTGAGCGGTTGCTTACCGATCTGGAGGATGCGGGCGCTGGCCCCGAACTACGCCTGACGGAACTCAAGGAACTCGATCGGCGACGTGGACTCGGAAGCGTCGTGGTTGGTCATGGGTTCACGGTCGAGGGTGCGATGGAGATCATCGAGCGCAGTATTGCGATCGCAGATAACGGGATCGACATCGACTCGTTGCAGCTCGATCCGAGTGCCGGGATGTTTCAGTTGGCGCTGAAGCTGATCGGCGTGAACTGGGAAGAGTTGACCGGCGGCAAGGACGAGGACGACCTTGAATCGGACCCTATCAAGAGAAGCCCCGCGACTGGCTGATGCACGCGGGCTGGATCGCGCGCACGTTCCCGGGCCTGGGTAATCCCATGACGGACCTCGACATCACAGATTTCAACGGCTACCTCGGGAAGATCGGCCCCATCTTGAAGATGGAGTCGGGCGAAATGACGGACAGAGAGATCGTGGAAATGGAAGCGGATATTTGACATGGCTGCCGGTTCGGTAGACGACATCTTCGTTGAGATTGAGGTCCGGCTGGACAGGTTGGAGACTGGGATGCGTCGGTCGGAGCAGATCGTCAACGATTCCCTCGAAAGAATAGAGCAGCGAACATCACAAGGGATATTTGGTGATAGTTTTCTTTCAGGAACAGTACAAACTGTTGGAAAAGTCGCGGCTGGCTTTGCGACAATGCTCACGATATTTGGTGCGCTGAACATTGCAACTGATGTGTTTCAGCTTGCGATGGCCAAAGCGGGCGAAGATGCCGGGCGTGTTGCGGATGAAATAGAAAGCATACGAGAGAGAGGAAACCGTGTTCCAATACTCGGTTTGGCGGCATTAGAAGTTGTTGCCTTCATTGACAATCTTGCTAACGCTGACTCGGAAGCAGAAAAGACCTTAGAAACACTGCGACAGATAGAGGAAGCGACTGCGGCACTGGCTCGCCAGGCCTTCGCCCTTCGGTTTGGGCGCGATGTGGCGGTGCAGGAAAAGACGCTGATCGCACTCAGGGAGCAGGATAAGGAAAAGCGTATTCAATTGGAGTTGGAGGCTCGCCTGTTTGAGATTGAGTTGCAGCGCCAACGGTTGATTGAGCAGGGAATCACAGTACTCAAGGCGCGGCAGTTCGCGGAGATTGAGGGCGAGCGGGCCAGGCTGTTAGCTGAAGAACGACTACGAAAGCTAAAGGGGCGACGAAGAGATCCTACAGAGTCGGTCATCACAGCGCTTGGCCAGGCGACGTTTGGTGTAGGTGGATTCAGTCCACCATCAGCGCTAGATCCACCGACGAAGCAGGGACAACAACAGCAACTAGAGAAAGCGGATCGACACAATCGGCTTTTAGAGCGACTTGAAGAACTGGTCAGTCAGATCGGGTTCCAATAATGACGCTGCAATTCAGGGAGATGTTGAATTCACGATCAAAGACCCCCCAGGTTGGCGGGAAGGTCAGGGGTCGGCGTTCATTCAAGGTATGGGATGACGCGGGGGCTGCGGTCGTTCCTGACGCGGCGCTGGTCACGGTCGGGATCGAGTTGTTCGACCCGTGGCCGGACGATCCTTCGCTGTTGGCCGTACGTCCCGGAGAGATGCGCCGTATTGAGGGGCATAACGACCTCGTTGAATTGGCGTGGCACTACGAGAACATACCGCTTGTCCCGCCCGGCACACTGGGGCCGGACGAGGTTGGATTTGTCGATCAGAATACCGGCCATCGGAAGGAGCTGGTAAAGGTCTATCGCAAAGACCCTGATCTCATATTCCCCCCAAATGGAATTGTTGATGACGCCTGGCTCAAGCAGGACATTGACGGCACCCCGAACGACATCCGAGGGTTTCGACAAACCGAACTGATCTACCGGACATCTTGGGTTATCACCGAGATCATTGACCACCCGCCTACGGGAGCGCTCTTTGGGTTTTTCTCCGGCAAGCGCAACTCTGAAGTATTCTTCGGCGGGGCGATCGGCAAGGTGGTGTACGCCGGCGCAGACAGTCGTTCGATCGGAATTAGTAAGTGGGCGGTGGATCACGAATTCTTCTTTGATGAGTGGTATCATCTCGTGCAGATCGCCGACCGCGATCAGGACGGCAACATCAAACTCCAAACATTCTTCGTGGCCTCTGACGAAGAGCCTCTGGTCCTGGCGGCGCTTGTTTACTGGCGTCAACCGTTCCCCGAGCTGGCCGACCTTCATCTAGTCAGCGATTACTTCCAATCAATCCAACCAGGAATCGGCGGAGGAGCGATCGGATGACGCAACTCCCACGCCTAACCCGAGGCCAGGTCGGACCGATCGGTTTCGACGACATGAACACGGTGTTCCGCCACGTTGAGCGCGATGCGATCGAGGAAGTTCCCGAGGCGGTCGAGGATCAAGAGCAGCGGCGCAATCCATTCTTCCTACAGGTTGAAGCGTTGGCGGATCACCCAACTGCGCCCTACGGGAAGATTCTCCATTGGATTGAGTTGGGGCTGAATGATGACCTGGAGTTGGTGCCGTTCGAGAACGGGCGCGACAGCGTAGGTTTAGATGACGAGGGCAA
>CBDUST010000250.1:0-6976 GCA_965369945.1 uncultured bacterium
GAAGCTGGACCAGCCAGGTGTCCAACGTACGCCGCCCGGTCGGCGTAGAGAGGGCATACTTGCCCCCACATACCGTGATCACCGCGAGAATCAGGAACATCCACCATTTCGATCGGAGCACATCGCTTATAGCCATGAGCATCTGCGTCGTCGGCGGGAGCGGGGCGTCAAGCGTCTCGAAGAGTCCCGCGAAGCGGGGAAGTACAAAACCGATCATCACCATCACCACGACAACCCCAACCGTTGCCAGAAGACACGGGTAGATCAGTGCCCCCCCGATCGAACGGCGAATCCGCAATTGCTGGCGCGTAAGATCTGCCAGCCGATTGAGCATTGAGTCAAGCTTTCCCGCCGCCTCGCCGGCTGCCATGAGACTCTGGCAAACCGTATCGAAGCACAAGGGGTGTTGCTTCATCGCCTCCGACAGCGAGCTGCCGCCCTCGACCTGCCGGCTCAGATCGTTGAGCACGTCGCGCCAAGGACCCGGTGCGACTTGACGTCGGATTGCATCCAGCGACTGTGCCAGCGGTGTTCCCGTGCGAACCAACACCGCCAATTGGCGAGAGAACATGGTGAGATTCTTCAGGCGGCGGCCTCGGCCACGGGGAGGGGTTATGCGTGATCCTGATGTACGAAAGCCTCTTGCCCCATCGGATCCCTCCGTCACCGGTGAACCGAGATCGTCCAACGATACGCCCGACTCAATCGTTGTAATGTCGCCGGAGGAACGACCGACCGAGCTTGCGGGCTGATCTGAAGATCGCAACGCCAGTTTCATGCCGCACCCCTCGTCTGCTCCGGAACATCGGGATCAGCAGGAGCGACCCTCGCGACCGGGTCCAATGCGAAATCATCGTCGATGTGAGTCGCTCTGAGAACTTCTTCCAGGCTGCTCTTTCCTCGGATCGCGAGGTCAACGCCTTCCTCGCGCAACGTCTTGACGCCTTGCTCAGTGAGCTTCGCTCGCAGTTCGTGGGTTGGAGCGGCTCGATGGATCAGCTGCCGTACCGGTCCGGTGATTCGCATGACCTCATAGATACCCACCCGGCCCTGGAACCCGCTGTTGTAGCACTGTTGGCAGCCGACACCCTTGGTGAAGGCCAGCCCGGTCTTGTCGATAGCGCCGGCATCCTGGAGCACCTGCTCGGTCGGATAATATTTCGTGGCGCATCCGTCGCAGTTCGTACGAATGAGGCGCTGAGCCACTACACCGTTGAGCGCGCTCGACAGGAGATACGGCTCGAGGCCCATGTCCAGAAGTCGTGCCACCGCACCGGGGGCATCGTTTGTGTGCAAGGTGGCGAGGACGAGGTGACCCGTCAACGCCGCCTGCACGGCGACTCGCGCCGTCTCTTCGTCGCGAATCTCACCCACCATGATGATGTCCGGATCCTGGCGAAGGATGCTTCTCAAGGCGCGCCCGAACGTCATACCCACAGCCTCGTGGACCTGGATTTGGTTGATGAGGTCGAGTTGATACTCCACAGGATCTTCGACTGTGACGACGTTCAGTTCCGGACTGCGAAGAAGATCGAGCGCGGAGTAAAGCGTCGTCGTCTTGCCGCTTCCAGTCGGACCCGTGACCAGACCAAGACCATGCGGTTGTTCCAGAATCTCCTTGAAATCCGCCATCGCGGCCGGCTGTAAGCCAAGATCTTCAAGCCTGATCGTCAAGTTTTCTTTGTCGAGGATCCGGATCACCATCTTTTCGCCCAGCAGCGTCGGCATGCTGGAGACACGCAGGTCGATCTCGCGTCCAGCGGCAATGATCCGGATTCGCCCTTCCTGCGGCAAGCGCTTCTCAGCAACATCCATCCCGGCCATGACCTTCACACGCGAGACGATCGGAGCGTGCATCCCCGCCGGCGGCTGCATCAGACTTTGCAGGACCCCGTCAATCCGATAGCGAATGCGCGTGCCCTTTCGCTCAGGTTCAATATGAACATCGCTGGCGCCGTCTTGAACTGCGGTGAGCAGCGCCATGTTCACGAGATTCACGATCGGGCTGCCTTCGACCATCTGATCGAGATCAGCGGCAGCGCCTTCGTCAACCGCTTCATGTTCAACCACCTCGACGTCCGAGTCGCTCAGCGAAGCGAGGAACGCATCGACATCGACGTTGCCTCCGGCGTACTTCTTTATGAACTCGATGATGTTGGCTTCAAGCGCCAGGACCGGACGGATCTTACAGCCAGTGAGACGTCGCAACGTATCGATCGTCGGTAGAGCCTGCGGTTCGGCCATCGCCACCGTCAGCGACTCGTGAACTTTGAAGATCGGGATGACCTTGAGTCGAGTGGCGTCCTCCTCGCCGATCATGGCAAGCAGTGAAGGATCAATCAGCCCATGTCGAAGCACGCATCCGCGTACACCCAGGAACTTGCTCAGCGTCCGTACGATCGCGCCGGAACTGATCACTCCTTCGGCAACGAGCAGCTCGCCCAGGCGTAGCTCGCTGCTCTGTTGCTGGTCCAGAGCTTGCGCCAGCTGGTCCTCAGTAAGAACACCTTCCTCGACCAGCGCATCGCCGACTCGAAATGTGCCGGCCGGTTTCGTCACAGGAAGCTCCTCACCGCGGAGTTGACGTCTGCGAAATGCTCAAATTCACACGTCAGTTCCGTTAATTCGAACACTTCACGAAGTACGTCGTTGACACCGGCGATCTTTAGTGCCTGCCCGGTCTGGGTGAGCTGTTGCGAAATCTCGACGAGTACTTCCAATCCTCTGCTGTCTATGAACGGGATGTTGGACGCGTCTAGGACCAGCCGACCGAGACTCTCTACCCGCACCTCGAGCATCTGGGTTTTGAGGCGCTCGGCGTCGTCCTGAGTCAACGCGCCAATGGGCCTGACGACAGCAACCGCACCGTAATTGAGTTCCTCGATCTTCATCCTCGTCTACGCCGCCTCTGCATGCACGGGCAGCCGCACGCTGAACGTGCTCCCCTTATCGAGCTGCGACTCGACGCGTATTTCGCCCCCGTGGAGTCGTACAATCTCCCGCGCCAGCGACAGTCCCAACCCCGAACCGGTTATCTCGGCCACGCGTGGGTCATTAGCGCGCCAGAATCTTGCGAATATGCGAACCATGTCTTCTTCGCTGATGCCGATGCCGTTGTCGATGATATCGACGGTGATCTCTTCATTTTCGATATCGACGTTGACCGTGATGCACCCGCCGTCCGGCGTATACTTGATCGCGTTGTTCAGGATGTTGTGCAGCGCCAAAGTGAGCTTGTCCCGATCTCCCTTGATCACCGGGAGCTTCGGCGGCAGGTTGAACTCGAGCGCGGTGCCCTTTTCCTTGGCCTGAGCGGAACACTCCGCTTGCATTTGCTCAAACAGCGCGTCCAGTCGCACATCGTCCTTTCGCAGTTCGATACTTCCGGCCTCGATCTCCGCCACAGACAACATGTCATTGACGACGCGTTCCAGTCGTCTCGTCTCCTGATTGATCACATTGAGACATTGAGCCCGAGTTTCCGGATCTGCATTCCCTTCGTCGATGGCGGTTTCGGCACACAGACGGATGTTTGTCAACGGCGTACGCAACTCGTGGGTCACCTGCGTCACGAACGTGTTGCGAGATTCATCCGCCACGCGCTGCTGGGTTACGTCCTCGATGACGATCACGGCAGCGCTGGGATCCTCACGCCGTAGAGGACGCATTGTGAAGCGAAGGACCGCGCCGCCGCCGTTGCCGCCCTCCCTGTCGCCGCCGCCGCGCGTATCCACTTCTACCGATACACGGTTGCCCGCAGTCGCTGAAGCCACTTCGGATAGCAATTCGACCACCTGTTCGTTCGGCGCGATCTCGCGGAAGCCACCGCCCCGGACCTTATTTGACGACGTGCCCAGGAATGCAGCCGCCGCCCCGTTGGCGTACGTGATGTCGAGATTCCGGTCCACAAGGATGAACCCGTACCACATCTCTTCCAACGCGTTGCCCAGCTCGCCGCCGGACTGCACCGGAGATTGCAGGATTCCCTCGACGCGCCGGCTCATGACTTGCTCTTGAAGGTGCTCCTTCTCCGTCACAAGTTTGTTCCAGGCCTCGGCCTCAGCCCGGCGCGTACCTTGGATGACCAGCGTGGCGGCTTCGGACCCACCGGCTTGGTGGGCCAGCAATGCCTCTCGGATGAGACCCATCGTGCCCAACCGGGCACGCATACGCCGGTACACCAGCAGAAGCGATATCAAAGCGAGAGCGCCGATGATGCCGACGCCTGTCTGAGCTTCCCAGAAGTAGGAGATGTCGTTCGTTACATCCGCGGTGAGATCAAGCTGCCCATGGCCTCGACCGGGAACCGTCAACGGGTAGATCAGGCTGAGCAAGCCGTCGGGCGTTTGGGCCGACGACTCTGGGACCACAGAGCCGGACCATGTCGCCGGCAGTTCGGTCAGTGTAATTCGGGACGGTTCGGCGTCGGCGATGACCTGCCCGTCGCCGAGAATGATCCTGCAGCGATCGAGATCGAAGGTGCGGGCTGCATCAGCCAGCAGTCGGCGAGTGACCGAAAGCTCGTTCGAGGACAGGAGACTCGTTACTGTTTCGGTCAGGATCGCGCCCAACGAGTGAATCTCGTCAATGCGCGCGGTCTCCAAGGCGTTTCGATGAACACGGAAGGTCCAATAAGCGGTACCGCCCATGACCGCCAACAGAATGGCGGCCAGGATCAGGCCGGTGGATGCAACAACCGACTCACCGCGCAGCAACATGCTGCTCGGCCACCACGGCTTCGTTGGCCTCCCTGATGGCGTCATACAACAACGTCTCCGTCACCGACAATATCGGTTCCAGTATGAAGCTCGTATCGGCTATATATAAGCGGACCTGAACAGACGACGAAGCCCTCTGATCCCTTGCGAAAGCTCGCTCCCGTACCCGCCGAATACTCGATCCAACTGCACCGCTTGGGTTCTTGGAAGATGGACAACACGAGGTGTTGGGAGAGTCGGCGAATGTTCGATTGACTCTTTGGTACATGCGGCATTCCAGCGATCGGAGGTAATCACGTCGCAAGACTGCCTCCTCGATCGATGCTGCCGAGGCGGCCGATGCGTGCGTTGCATCCTCGCAGCGAGCGGAGACGCGCGAGGGGCGGCATATGGCGCCCGCAGACCAGGGCTGCCACATCCGTTTGTCGGCGCTTCGACGAAGGCTAGGTCGACCTCGACTAGCCGACGACGTTCGCAAGCTCGTTGTACGCATGGCCTTGGAGAATCGGAGACGGGGCTCTGAGCGTATACAGGGTGTGACGAAGGACATGGGGCACACGATCGCCCCGACCGCTGTGCGGAACATCCTGAAGGAGAACGGTATCGAGCCGGCTCCGGAGCGATCCAGGACCGGCGACTTGTGCACGTTCCTCAAGTCCCATTGGAAGTCGATCGCGGCCGCTGATCTCCTTACCGTGGAAGTCTGCACGTGGCGCGGCCTCGTGAGGCACTATGCGCTCTTCTTCATCGATCTCGCCACACGACGAGTTCACCTCGGCGGGATCACGACGAATCCCAACACGGCGTGGATGATGCAGGTCGCCAGGAGCGTCACTGATCCGTTCGATCGCTTCCTCGAAGACAAGAAGTTCCTGATCGTCGATCGAGACGCCAAGTACTGCGAGGCGTTCAGACACCTGCTCAAGATGGCAGGTGATCAGCCGATCAGACGGTCACCGAAGTCGCCGAACCTGAACGCCTATGCGGAGCGCTTCGTTCGATCGATCAAGGAAGAACGCCTCGATCAGATGATCTTTTTCGGTGAGACCTCACTACGAAATGCCATCGACGAGTATCTGGAGCACTATCACCGCGAACGGCCGCATCAAGGTCTCAAGAATCGCTATCTCCAGAGCAATGGGAAAGCTCGAGACGCCACCACATCCGTCGAATGTCGCGAGCGACTCAGCGGACTTCTGCGTTCATATTATCGTCGGGCAGCGTAGCACTTTTCTTCGGTTGAATGAATGAACCCTATGGGACCACCCGCAAGGAGACTTGCCGCGCGTCTGGAAGGGGGGCACTTCGGTCTCGGCGGAGACAATCGCGCTGGCGGTGTTGCCGCACTTGCTCTTAAGAGTCGGTAACTGTGTGACGATAATAATGCCAAGCCCCTGTTCTGCGCGCCACACTTGCGCGCATAGCAGAATCGCCAGGATTCGCCGCAAATGAGAATCGGCAAGAGAATCATCGTATCTTTCATCACCGTGGGGGCGGGTGTCGCGATGGTGTCCCTCTTCGCGCTGGCGCCCATCAAGTCTCGTTTGATCGCAGAGGGACACGTCCACGTGCCAGCCCTGCTTGCGATTCAGAACATTGACTCGAGTCTCAAGGGCGCCGTGCAAGAGAGCTTCGCCTACGTGGTGTCGGGGGAGGAGGTCGAAAAGGAAGAGTTTCAGCTCTGGGCCGACGGATTCGACGAACAGCTCCAGCGGTTCGCGGCGCTTGCGGATCGTGCCGCCCCGGGTGACCAGCAGGAGCTACTGCTGCTTGAAAGAATCACGCAAGAGCAGCCAACGATGGTGGAGCGGGCCTCGGTCATGTTCAGCGAGTATGCCGCAACCGGTTCAGTCAGTCAGACGACCTTGGCCGCCTATAAAACGAGTGTCGACTCGGTGGTGACGGACATTGAGGAGTGGGTCAGGATCGAAACAGCAGAGGTTGCGGAGGCTCACGGGCTCGTGCTCGCGACCCTGCGAACTGCGGCGTGGACTCTGAGCGCGATCGCTGTCGGTACGCTTCTGATCACGATCGTAGTCAGTACCATTCTTGCCAATATGATCTCGCGATCCGTCTCCCAACAGAAGTACATGAAGAACCAGCTTGAGTTCGCCGCAACCACCGACGCGTTGACCGGTCTGCCGAACCGCTCGGTCTTTCTGGATCGGTTGGATCAGACCATGAAACGATCCAAACGTGATGGTAGTCGATTCGCCGTGCTCTTCTTCGACTTCGATCGATTCAAGGTGGTCAACGAC
>CBDUST010000251.1:0-6900 GCA_965369945.1 uncultured bacterium
GATTGGCGATCGCAGCGGTGAAGGACGTGGTGGCAACGAAAGCCGTGTTGGCGGTAAAAGGCGCGCTGGAAGTGAAGGGTGCGAAGGGGAGAGAGGTCTTGGAGGCAGGGGCGGCCGAGCGGCCGAGCGTTCGAGCGAGCGGTCAAAGTGCCGCAGCATAGACGCCGAGTATGACCATCCAAGCACCGCCAACTCGGATCTCTCCTTGTGGCTTACAATAGTTCCACTAATTAGTTAGCCTAACTAACATACGAGGGCATGACAAGCATGCACAGAAGAACGTTACGTAGTGGTCCTGAGGCGGCAGGGGGTCGTGCGCAGGGGCGTCATGCGGCTAGTCGTCGTGCAGGTGGTCGTGCGCAGGGGCATCATGCGGGTGGGCGTCGTGCAGGTGGGCCTCGTCGTGGTGCCGCAGCAAAGCAAGTTCGTGGACGGATCAACCGCCGTGACGTCGCCGATCGACTGCACTCTGCAGCGATTCATCTGTTGCGAACGATTCGTAAAACGGACACCGCTACAGGGATCAGTCCAGCGAGACTGTCCGCCCTTTCGGTCTTGGTGTTCGGCGGGCCGCGGTCATTGCGCGATCTGGCCGAAGCTGAACAAGTCACAGCCCCAACAATGAGCAGAATCGTCGCCGGCTTGGAATCCGATGGGTATGTCAGTCGCCGAGCTGATCGGCATGATCAGCGTGCGATCCAAATTCGATCGACCGCCAAGGGCAAGACGGCGCTGGAACGTGGGCGTCGTCTGCGCATCGAATCCCTGACGAATCTCCTGCGATCGGCATCCAAGGATGAGCTCGCGACGCTCTCCCAAGCCGCGGGGCTCATCGAACAGGCGGTTGCAGCTCAATAGCTGGGGCTTGCGATGACTGTGATGGGTCGATTCGACATATCACGCAGGGATTCGGCAATAATGATATGGCTGAATTCAGTTGGTGTTCCGGATTAGACTTCGCAGCCGGAATACCCCGGAGGGAGTTTGATATTCGACTCACGAGCATTGAGAAGAAGGATAAACGAATGAAACATATTCGAGCTCAAGTCCTCGGTGTCCTCGCAGTGAGTGTACTCACAGCAACCATCACGCAGGGCCAAACCACGACACGAGTGAGTGAGGAAGTTGAGAAAGCCGCCCCCGGAACCGCCCCCGGAACCGGAACCCTGGTCGTGCTCAACAAAGACGAGGCGTCTGTTTCACTGCTTGATCGAGTGACCGGCAAGGAGTTTGCGAAGCTCGACACGGGCACGGGACCGCACGAGGTAGCGGTATCACCCAATGGCCGCTTCGCCGTTGTTGGAAACTACGGCGCGCAGCAAAAAGGTCATACACTCAGCGTGATCGGTTTAGCTGCGCAGAGTGTGGTGAAAACGATCGATCTGGTGAAATACCACCGTCCGCACGGGATCATGTATTTGCCGGATGGTCAGCGCGTGGCTGTGACCGCTGAAGCAGAGCGCAAACTGCTCATCGTGAATATCAAGAGCGGCGAAGTTGAGCAGGCGATCGACACCAACGCGCAGGGCAGTCACATGGTTGTTCTCTCGCCGGATGCGAAACGCGCGTATGTGTCCAGCATGGGATCGGGGTCATTGACAGTGATCGACTTGGTCAAGGGCGAGCGCATCAAGATCGTTCAGACCGGCCAAGGCGCTGAAGGCATGGATATTTCTCCGGATGGACGGGAAGTATGGGTTGCGAATCGCGGGGAAGACACAGTGAGTGTGATCGACACAGAGTCGCTGGCAGTTGTGGCGTCGCTTCAATGCGCGACGTTTCCCATTCGGCTGAAGTTCACGCCCGATGGTGAGCGCGTGTTGGTGTCCAATGCACGCTCCGGTGATGTAGCGGTATTCGACGCGGCCAGCCGTGAGATCGTGAAGCGCATTGAGATGGCCAAGGGATGGCAGCCGCCGACTGATGCGGACGGCAATGTGTTTGGACAAGGCCCTGTGCCGATCGGGATCCTGATTCCAGCGGATGGGAAGCAGGCATACGTCGCCAACACGAACGTGAATCGGGTAACGGTGATCGATCTTGAGACGCTTACAATCACGGGTCGTCTGACGGCCGGTATGCGCCCGGACGGTCTGGCGTATTCGCCGCTGGTGTTAGCTACTGATTAGCTTTGTGCCATGCTTCATCCCCGGTCCTCCGGGGGGAAGCATGCCTTCCCAGCGCGAACGGCGAAGCTGTAGCTTCGATACTCCGGCTCTTCGGTGACCTCGCGCACGAGGACCGCGGAGAGCCAGTCAGGCAATGTCACGCTTGTCTCCGGTGTTGGCAGCTCGATCTCAGCCATAACGACGTCCAGACCATCAAAATCGTCCACCGCCCATAGCTGCTCATCGACGGTGACAAAATAGCGCGTCTTGGACAGGCGTCGACCCTCGGTCTGCGGCCAGAGTTGATCGAACTCCTGCTGGGTAAGTGAGCGTTCGGTTTCCTGGCGAATGAGGCCCAAGCCGCGCTTGATCGTGTGGGTGTAGATGACCGAGCCATCGTGTTTGATCGTGCGGCGGAGCCGACCTTCGGGTTGATCCTCAGCGTCGGTCTCCTTTGGATCGGGGAAATAGCCTTGCTCAAGGCGATAGGCCAGAGCGTCGGCTGGAAGATCGGGGAGGCGACTGAGGAGGTAAACGCGCTCGATCTCCAGGCCGGAAGCATTCAACTCGGGTGGATCGGTATGAGGAGGCATCGCGATGAATTGCAAATGTAGCGGAAAGGGCGTCGATGCGTTCGACGTGCTGACGGCGGCGACGAGGGTCCGTATACTGCCCGACCTTGTGAAGGTTGTCACGAACTGAGCCGAACCCATGCCCTATACGCTCACACCCGATGAAGGTTACGACCTGGATATCGAATCCACGGCCTACCTGGCCGAGCATGTCGATGCGCCGGATCGATGGGTTCTGAACTTCGGCCCGCAACACCCAGCGACCCATACGACCTTGCGGCTTGTGCTGGAATTGGATGGCGAGCGAGTGGTCCGCGCTACGCCACACATCGGATATCTGCATTCGGGCTTTGAGAAGCTGGCTGAGCATCACGACTACAACCAGTACGTCTGCACCGTCAGCCGAATGGACTATGTCTCGCCGATCGTGAACGACATCGCGTGGCATCATGCGGTGGAGACGTTGTTCGGCATCGACCTGACGCCGCGATGCAAAGTTGTGCGAACGATCCTGGCGGAACTGGGGCGAATCCAGAATCATTTGCTGGCCGTCGGAGCGGCTGCGCTGGACCTCGGTGCGTTCACCGGCTTCCTCTATGGATTCAACGAGCGTGAATTCATTTACGACATCATGGACTATATTTCGGGACAGCGTTTCCACCCGGATTGGACGCGTGTGGGCGGGGCGATGCGCGATCTGCCCGATGAAGATGTGTTTCGGCGAATGGTGCGGGAGTTTATTGACGTTCGACTTCCCAAAGCGATCAAGGACATCGAGACGCTGCTCAATCGCAATCGGATTTTCGTTGATCGACTGCGCGGCGTGGGCACGATCAGCCGGGACGATGCGATCGCTTGGAGTCTGACCGGTCCGACAGCACGGGCGTCTGGCGTTCGACGAGATTTGCGCAAGGATGAGCCGTACTTGTGTTATGCAGACAACTGGGACGGCCAGGGTGCGGATGCGGTGCAGTTTTCGGTGGCGATCGCTCAAGATGGTGATTGCCTGTGCCGGTACTTGATTCGTTTGGAAGAGCTTCGGCAATCTCGGAGAATCATCGATCAGCTTCTGGATAACATTCCACAGGGGCCGATCGATACGTTCGCCGACGCCAAGTATCGCGTGCCAAGCAAAGCGGACGTGTACGGATCAATCGAATCGACGATCCAGCTATTTGAGATCTTCATGACCAACCGCGGATGGGACGCGCCGATCGGCGAAACGTACGCTGCGATCGAATCACCCAACGGCGAGTTGGGTTTCTATATTGTGGCAGACGGAACGAAATGTGCGTGGCGGGCGAGTACGCGGCCACCTTCGTTTATTAATTACCAAGTGTTCCCCAAACTGCTGGAAGGGCACCAACTGGCGGATGTGGTCGCGGTGCTGGGGTCGCTGAACATCATCGCCGCTGAACTTGATCGGTGAGAAGAAGAAGATTCACCGCAGAGACGCAGAGATCGCCGAGAAGATAATGAAAATTAGGAACGGCCGGACGTTGAAGATGAAGAAGACTGCGATGTTCGAGTGCATCCGAACCGTATCAACAAATACTCCTTGTCCTCTCCACTTCTACTTCGTCTTGCCTCTGCGTCCTCTGCGTCTCTGCGGTGAAATCTTCAAGATTTGGATTTGGACTAGTCCATGGCCTGGAAAGTAAAACCATCCGCGACGATTGAAATTGACAAGCGCAATGAGCCGTACTTGACGCCTCAGATGCAAGAGCGTTACACCGCTGAGCTCTTGCCGCGGTACGAAACGAAGCACGCATCGCTGCTGCCGATTCTTCATGATGTGCAGGAGCAACACAGTTGTATTCCATACCAGGCGATGATTGAGATCGCGCAGTTTCTAGAACTCAAGCCGGCGGACGTGCTGGACACCGTTTCGTTCTATGAAGGCTTCACAACCGAGCCGACCGGGAAATACGTGATCGGCATCTGCCAATCGATCGGGTGCGAGTTGTGTGGGCATCGGGCGCTTCTGGATCACATTCGCAGCAAGCTCGATCTTGAGCCACACGAAACGACCGAGGATGGCAAGTTCACGCTGCTAGCGCTGGAGTGTCTGGGGTCGTGCGACACAGCGCCAGTCGCGTTGATCAATGAAGATTTGCATGAGAACCTAACGATCGAAACGCTCGATCAGATTTTGGAGAGTTTGCCCGACTGAGTTGTTTAGCCGGCGGGCTTGTCCCGCCGTGGGCGGAGCCGATGATGTGGTTGATCGAACAATGTCAGTTGACAAAAAGACATCCCTGATTCGGAACCTCGGCGCGTTCTTCGGCCATATTGTCAAAGCCGTTAAGACCGACCCGAGTACGAGCAAGACCGTTGTTCGCAAGACCGTTGAAGAACAAGAGCACGACGGCATTACGCTACGCCGCACAACGATTGAGGAAATTGAATTCAAGGACACTGATAAATCAGAGGACGCCGACGCATGAGAGACGACTTTATTTGAACGAGAACCCGCGGGTATTCACCCGCGGCTATCAAGGATCAAGTCTACTAACGATCACTGAGAACCCTAACTCCTAACTCCTAACTCCTGACTCCTCCTCACACCTATGCCTGTTACCGAACCAGTTCTTTGTAAGCGAATTCCCACACAGCCGTGGGGTGATCCGAACGATCGCTCCGTGGTCAGTTACGATCAATACGTCAAGACCGGCGGCTACCAGGCGCTCGAGAAAGCGCTCTCGATGGAGCCGGCTGCGGTGGTCGATCTTGTGAAAGATTCGCAGCTTCGCGGTCGAGGCGGCGCAGGATTTCCCTGCGGATTGAAATGGACGTTCCTGCCCGAACGAGACGGCGGGCGGCGATACATGGCTGTCAATTGCGATGAGGCTGAACCGTGTACCTTCAAGGACCGGTTGCTGATTGATTTTGATCCGCATCTGGTGTTGGAAGGTATTGCGATCGCCTGTTACGCCTGTCATCTTGACACCGCGTATTTCTTTATTCGGGGCGAATACCGCAAGCAGGCGAAGATCGTACAAGCCGCGATCGACGAAGCGTACGAGCAAGGGATCTTCGGCAAGCAGGGGTTGATGAAAGGAAAGAGCGATTTCGCAGTCGAATGTTATATGCACATCGGCGCTGGTGCGTATATCTGCGGCGAAGAGACCGGCTTGCTGGAGTGCATCGAAGGGAAACGCGGTTGGCCTCGCATCAAGCCACCGTTCCCGGCCGTCAAGGGATTATTTGGTCGCCCCACGATTATCAACAACGTCGAGACATTGGCAGCAGTCGGGCCGATTGTTGAGAAGGGCGTTCAGTGGTGGGCGAGCATGGGCTGCGAATCGTCGATCGGCGCTCCGCCGAGTTACGGCCCCAAACTCATGGGAGTCTCGGGTCACGTCAATAGACCCGGCGTGTACGAAGTCGATCTGGGTATTCCTCTGAGCAAACTCGTCAACGACTTTTGCGGCGGAATGCGCGACGGCAAGGAGTTCAAAGGCGCGATCGCCGGCGGAATCAGCATGGGTGTACTCGGGCCGGATCAGTTTGACGCGGAAATGGATTTTGACATCGGGCGGAAGTATCAGGTGCTAGGATTGGGCACCGCTTGTCCGACGATCTTCGATTCTGAAACGGACATGGTGGCTGTAGCGCGAAACATCGCGCGATTCTTCGCGAATGAATCTTGCGGGCAGTGCACGCCTTGCCGTGAAGGAACGACGTGGACCTACAAGCTACTGAGTCGAATTGAACAAGGCGAGGGAACGAGCAAAGACCTGGATTTGCTTCTTGAGATTGCAGGTTCGATGGGGATCATGCCTGGCACGACGATCTGTGGGCTAGCGGATGGCAACAACTGGGCGGTGCGAACAATCGTCAACAAGTTCCGCGACGAGTTTGAAGCGCGCGTAAAACCGGTGTCTGTTGCGGTAACGGTTGGCGCGAGTTAGATTGCAAAACAGATTGATGGGCTTCGGATTCGATCGGGTCTTGTGCTTGAAGAACCGCACGGGCTAGAAGCCCATGCCACTGCGCTCTCGCAACTCCGGTGGCATGGGCGTCTCGCCCGTGCGACCTATCATGGTACGACATCCGCACGGGCTAGAAACCCATGCCACTGCACTCGCGCCGCTGCACCGAACTACCGTACAACTTATACGAATCGCAATTGATCAGCAGGCGGGTGCCATGCTTTGACCCGTTAGGGCAAAGCATGCTTCAGAGCTTCGCGGATGAAGCATGGCACCCGCGAAACG
>CBDUST010000252.1:0-6874 GCA_965369945.1 uncultured bacterium
CGAGGACATAATTCACAACTTCATCAACATCTTTTGGTCGGTCAGGTGAGAGAACTTTAGCCTCAGCAGCCAACACATCCTGTAGCGAACTCTGCGTGCCCTCAATCTGGCTAGATAGCACAGCCTCTTTGCGGATATACATAAGGACGAACAGATCTGGATGAGGTAGGGTCTGAATCGATCCATCGAGACGCCCAAGGGCTAGGTCAGCTTGAGACAATTGACTTTGCAAATCATCTGTGATCTGGATGGGGGGAACTGGAGGCAACGGCGCAGGAACAAAGGCCCGATAACTACCTGCCTGGGCGATGTATCTTCCTGCTCTAGCAGTGGCTTTGGAATGCTCTTCGTTGTATCCCATGTTCAAGGCTACCTTTAATATGACCCCTAGGCAAGCCCATACTAAGGACAGCCCTTACTATGGGCAAGGGATCGGGCCATATTAAAGGCGGCGTTACATAACAAACTCATCCGACTGTTACAGCATCGAGCGACGCAAGTACAGCCTCATCCGGCAATCGAGCGTGTATCTCCACAAGGGACATCTAGCTACCACGTGTCGCAAGAACGCAACTCACTCTTTTGGTCGAAGTTGCAGCAGTGGTTCCCAGACAGTGCCCTGCACAGGACTCGAACCTGTAACCCGCTGATTAAGAGTCAGCTGCTCTGCCAAATTGAGCTAGCAGGGCTGGAAGTAACCGATCAAGCAAAAGTGTATCGACACACTATTCATGGTCAAGCGACCGAGGCGCATGCGGCGCATCATTGCAAGAGCGATCGGCCGGTCATTTCAGCGGGGCGATCGATCCCGAGCATATCCAAAACGGTCGGAGCGATATCCGCAAGCCGACCGCCTTGATGTAGCGAACGCTCCGCAAACGCATCGCCGACGACACTGAGCGGTATGTCGTAGGTCGTATGGGCGGTGTGTGGGCAGTCTTGATCGGGATTGAACATCTGCTCGGCGTTGCCGTGGTCGGCTGTCACGATGAGCGAGCCTTTGCGCAACAGCGTTGCGTCAACGATTCGCCCGACACATTCATCCACAACTTCGATTGCCTGGATTGTCGCCTGAAGGTTGCCGGTGTGACCGACCATGTCGCCGTTGGCGAAGTTGACCACAATCAACGACTCGCAATCGTCCGCATGGAGTCGGCTCAACACGCCATCGCAGATTTCGTAGGCGGACATCTGTGGCTTCTGGTCGTATGTCGTGACATCGGTTGGACTTGGCAGGACCAAACGATTCTCGCCGGGAAATGGTTCTTCGCGGTAGTCATTGAAGAAGAAGGTGACATGCGGATATTTTTCGGTTTCGGCGCAGCGGAATTGCGTGAGATCAGCACGACTAATTACTTCGCCGAGCATGTTGCTGAGCTTGGGCGGTTTACGGAACGCGATCGCCGAGACGGGCAGCCCCTTTTGGTATTCGGTCATTGCACAGAAATACAACTCGCGCAGCTTCGCGCCTCGGTCAAACGCCCCGCCCGGAAGTTGGCCCCAGGCGTCATCGTCCAGCATGAAGGCCTTGATCAACTCGCGCGGCCGATCTCCACGAAAGTTGAAGAAGATCACCGCATCGCCGTCAGCGATGCGCGCTAAACCGCCTTGAGTGGTTGCATCGGTGGGCTTGGCGATTCGGATCGGTTCGATGAACTCATCGCCACTCCGGTTTGGTTCAGACGGTTTGTCGTAATAACTTTGCACCGCACGGGTAGCTGAGCCCGCGACCTGCGGTGCGCCGGCAACTTGCAGTGTTTGTTTCGTCCATGCGCCGGTCAGACAGGCGTATGCCCATGCCACGCGATCCCATCGATTGTCTCGATCCATCGCGTAGTACCGGCCGATGACCGAAGCGATTCGCCCGACCCCCGTCGTTCGCAGCTTCGCTTCAACGGCTTCGATATATCCCTTGCCGGTTTGGGGGCCGGTGTCGCGGCCGTCGGTGATGGCGTGAACAAAGAGACGATCGCCGGGGAAATTTTCTTGGGCGGCAAGTTCGATGAGTCCAAAGAGGTGCTCGAGATCGGAGTGGACTTGGCCGTCGCTGACAAGCCCGAGCAGGTGAACGGCTCCGCCGGTGCTGGAGGTGTGGGTGAAAGCCCCGCGCAAAGCTTCGTTTTCGAAGAACGATCGATCGAGCAGTGTGCGTGTGATGCGCAGCAGTTCTTGGTCGACGATGCGACCCGCTCCGATATTTTGATGCCCCACCTCGGAGTTACCCATTGTTTGGGCGGGTAGGCCGACATCCTTTCCGCAGGTCCGTATCAACGTGGTGGGCCATTGAGCAGCCAGACGATCGGCCACGGGCGTCTTGGCGAGCCTGATGGCATTGAACTGGTTGTGCTCAGGATGCGGATTTTCGCCCCAACCGTCACGCACGATCAAAACGAGCGGCGCATTACGTGTCGGCGAGCTTGCCATCAGTTGCTAGCGTATCGGATTCTGGATATGTGAGCTTCACCTCGGCGCCGGAACGATTGCGAAGAGGCGGCGGTGGGGAGTTGTTGCCCGGCCGTCGAGAGCATATCCTCGGTAGCCATGCCGATCGCATCGCATGACCAAGCGACCATGAAAACTGCCGAACCGTTACAGACGCGGTATGAAGCGGTACGCGGGCGGATCGCCGCCGCCGCGGCCCGTACCGGTCGCAGCGCCAAGGACGTTCTGCTGACCGTCGTGACGAAATTCGCGGCGATCGACCAGATCCGCGAACTGATCGAATTGGGACACGTCGATTTCGGTGAGAGTCGTGTCCAGAACCTGGTCCAGCGGGCCGCCCATATCGAGGAATTCCTCCAACGGCACCGCCAACTGACTAGTGCCAAGACCGTCAACATCCCGGATCAGGTACGTTGGCACATGATCGGGCATGTACAGCGCAACAAGGTCCGCAAAGTGGTGAACGTTGCCAGGCTGATCCACTCAGTCGACTCGTTGCGGCTGGCCGAGGAGATTCAGCTCGTTGCAGCCCGGCGCGACGACCCGATCGAAGTACTTCTGCAAGTCAACACGTCTGGGGAACGATCCAAATCAGGTGTGGCGCCAGCGGCGGCGGCGCATCTGCTGGAGCAGCTCGACACGATGATGAGCATTCGGCCACGGGGGTTGATGTGCATGGCCCCGCTCGTGGATGACCCGGAGCTTGCTCGACCGGTGTTCGAGCGATGCGGTGAACTCTTTGAAGAGATTGCCACATCCGGAATCGGAGGCGAGCGGTTCGACATCCTGTCGATGGGGATGAGCAACGATTTTGAAGTTGCGATCGAGTGCGGGGCGAACCTGGTTCGGGTCGGATCAGCGATCTTCGGTCCGCCACCTGCCTCTGAAGCCGAAGCCCAACCGCCGACTGAGGCCTAAGCCGCGAGCGAGGGAACGACGCCGAAAATAGCGAGCGTTCTGCTATCGCCTTGCGCTGGCGAACTGGAATGGCAACGACCAACCAACGCGGAGGGTAACTTGTCCACGTCGGGCGTCCTCGACCTCATAAACCAGAAGCACCTGGTCACGATTATCGATGACGTACAGAAGCTCGTCGGGATCCCCGTCGCCGCCGCGGCCGGAGCTCGTGGTCATCACGGAGTAGTCGGCCCGCGAGGCGGTCATCTCAGCGTTCGCCGTCTGGCCCGGCAGGCGTCCTGCCTGAACAATGATCATCGCCGCGATAACAAAGGCTGAGGCCCACAGTGCTGCGGCTGAGGAACTGATATTTTGAGAACGAGTCATCTCGTGGTATCTCCTAAGTCAATTCTGGGCGAGTCACCGGCCTGGGGTCTGCGATCGCAGGAAATTCCCGGCATCCCGAGCCAAGTTGCGATAGCCGACGCCATCGAGCACTTTCGTATTATCGTTGTAGGTCGCAGCGATCATCTCTTGATTCGCAGCGTCAACGATGTACACGACCGCGCTGTTGGTGCCGTTGGCTCCGCCGCCGACCATCATGTATTCGCCCCGCCCTCGCCCCTGAGCTCCCGCTGTGGACGCGAAGCTGACGAGCGCCAATAGGCCAAGCAGGGCGGCGTTGATTGCCAGCAGGGCCCGGAGATTCGGCCCGGCTCGTGTGCCTGTCTTCACTATCTCTTGCATGTTTGTGGATCGCATATCTGAAGAACCTCGTATGAGTCGTGCCGGTGCGGCGCGACGGCCAGACAACGGGCCTGGGGCGCCCGTAAGAGCGTTCAATCTTGATGGCTGCGCTTCGATGGCATCAAACTGACCGCGATGACGACAGCGGCCAGTAGGAACATTATGGCATAGCCCATCCAAACCGCCGAACTTCGACTGAGGGTTGGTTCAGGTACCGCCCCTTGAGCCCAACAAGCTGCGGAACTCAGGAACGCGAGGCAGGCAACCAGTACCGGGGATAGTTTTATGGCGAGTCTCATCAAATTTAGGATATGGCGCTGGGACTGGCCTCGCAAGCAACTTCTTCCGTCATTTGCTGCCGTGCCGAGAAGGGGCGACTGATCTTGCGGAAGGTCTCAGCGGGGACGTAGACCGTCCTCCATTTGCTTGAGCGGCGTTTCATGGCCTGGCGGTAGGCTTCCAGTGGCACCTGCCGCAGCGCATACCACCGCTTGCCATAGGCGAAAACCTCCTCAAAGAGCGCGTCCGGCGGCTGTTGTCGGAGGCAGTAGGCAAAGACGAATATCGCCCCAAACCCGGGGCCGAACAGCGATTGCCAATGCGTCAGGCCCTCTACATCGTCCAGCGTCACCCAACTCTCGAACCCGCCGCCGCGACGAGCCCCTGAGCCATACATTCGCCCCTTCACATCAACCAGGAGATTCCGATCAGCAGCATAGACCACGAAGTCGAACGATTTGATCGAGGGCGAGGCATGTCCAGGCGGGATGAGGGACTTCTTCGCCTCGTCAACTGCGATGTAGGGGATTCGGTTGGCGCGAAGGTAGTGCTCAAATGCCTGTTCGTAGTGAAATCGACGCTGGGTCACGACTATGGTTCCCGGCGAGCCGAGGCCAGCCCGGCTCGTGTTGCACCAGCATACCTTGTAGGGCGGCTCTTTGGCGGCAACAAGTCAGGGCCTAGGGTCAACGGAGCGATGCGGAATCCTTCGCCCCGAGCGTCTGGTAGATCTGCCGGGTGGCGTCGGATCGGTTCAACGTATAGAAGTGAATGCCGCGCACACCGTTGTCAAGCAGGTCGCGGCACTGTTCGGTCGCCCAAAGCACACCGAACTGGAGCACCGCAGCGGGATCGTCCTGCCGGCGGTAGATTCCCTTGAGAAGCCGAGCCGGGAAGCGCGTGCCAGCGGCAAGCTCGGCCATACGCCGCATGTTCTTGACGGACGTGATCGGCATGATCCCGGCAATCAGCGGGACGTTGATTCCCGCCAGATCGCAGCGTTCGCGCCAGTCGTAGAACTCGTGATTGTCGAAGAACATCTGCGTGCATACGTAGTCCGCTCCTGCCTCGACTTTCGCCTTGAGATGATCCATCTCCTTGAGCCGCTGTGGCGTATCCGGATGACCTTCGGGGAAGCCGGCCACTCCGATTCCGAACCCTCTCGGATCGGTATGCGCTCCACGCTCGTTGAACGCACGGATGGTCTTGACCAGGTCAATCGCGTATCGGAATACATCTTTGGAGCGGTCGTAGTCCGGCTGATCAAGCGGCGGATCGCCATGAAGCGCCAGGATATTGCTGATCTGGGCCTCAGCGTACCGCTCAAGAATCTGCTCGATTTCATTGCGGCTGTGGCAGACACAAGTCAGGTGCGGCACTGGATCGAGTTTGGTATCCCGATGAAGACGAACGACCATGTCGTGGGTCTGCTGGCGCGTCGCACCGCCGGCACCGTATGTCACCGACACAAACGAAGGCCCCAAGGCTTCGAAGTCGCTGATCCTTGTGAATAGCGTCTCCCAGCCGGCATCGGTTCTCGGCGGAAAGAACTCGAAGCTGAACGTTGTTGAGTCCTGCTGGAAGATGTCACGGATATGCATGGGCGACTAGTTTACGCGATCACGCCCAGCGATCACGGCTCCCGGCGCGAGGCTCATTGGTACACTGCCCACCATGACCAGCCGATCTAAGATCCCTCGACCCACTGTCAAGCGGCTGAGTCTGTACCTGCGCGACCTCGAGTCACGCAGCGAGCACGAGCAGCAGACGATTAGCTCCCAGCAGCTGGGCGACGCACTGGGCCTGACAGACGCCCAGGTGCGAAAGGACCTAGCCTATTTTGGCCAGTTCGGGCACCCGGGCATCGGGTATCAGGTTCAGGAGCTCATCGCGGAACTACGCAAGATTCTGGGCACCGATCGGAAATGGAGTGCAGCGGTCGTCGGTGCGGGCAACATTGGCCGGGCTGTGATGGCGTACACTCGGTTCCGACGCAAGGGATTTGAGATCGTTGCCGTATTCGACAACAACCCGGAGGTGATCGGACAAGTCATCTCCGGGCATCACGTGCGACCGATGGAAGACCTGCCAGCCCTCGTTGGTGAACGTGACATCAAGATTGGGATTCTCGCGGTGCCGGTCGAGATGGCCCAAGCCGTTGCCGATGCACTCATCGATGCGGGCGTACTGGGGATCCTCAACTTTGCGCCGGTTCGACTCGACGTCCGAGATGCGGTCGGCATCACCAGCGTTGACTTCTCCGTCGCGCTGGAACAGTTGGCCTTCCAAATTTCCCTGGGGCTCACCGGTTCGTTGGATGAGCAGGAGGGATAAAATCGTCGACGAACGGCAGTTCCTCCGAAAGCTAGAGCAGTTTCAATGGTCTCGTAGCATCAGGGCATGGCAGAAGAGGGGCGAGGCCCCTGCCTCAAGACCGGTGGCACGGGCCGGCACCACGCTCCGTCTGCATTCCCATATAACAACCACGGGGCACCATCCCCGGCCCCCC
>CBDUST010000253.1:0-6846 GCA_965369945.1 uncultured bacterium
CTCCGGCAGTAGTCCGGAGCTCAACGGGTGTCTGTTCAGCGGAAACACCGCGTCTTCTGGTGGCGCGATGTACTGTAGAATTGGCGCCCATCCCAAGTTGGTGAACTGCACATTCGAGGGAAACCAAGCGAGCTCGGGCGGGGCGATCTCAAGCAGGTGGACCAGCGGACTAACGCTGACTGACTGTGAGTTTCTCGACAATGTCGCGACCAACGACGCCGGCGCCGGCGGGATCGATGCGCTATTTTCGACGCTCACGCTGACCAACTGTCTCTTCGCGAACAACGTCGGCTATGCCGCCCTGTCGGTCGGATACTTGGCCTGGGGCGACGTCGTCAACTGCACCTTTGCCTACAACAGCCGGGGCATTTACGTAGACGGGGCCGATGGCGCCGGCCCGGTCCAGCTCGACAACGCCATCATGTGGGGCAACTCGCTCTTCGAGATGGTCGGCAATGTCGTCGCCGCCTATAGCAACATCCAGGGTGGCTGGCCCGGCATCGGCAACATCGACATCGATCCGCGCTTCGTCGATCCCGGAAGTGGCGATTTTCGTTTGATCGCTGGTTCGCCGTGTATTGATGCGGCCGACAATACGGCCGTTCCGATCGACATCACGACAGATCTCGACAGCAACCCGCGCTTCGTCGATGATCCCAACACTCCGGACACCGGTCTAGGCAACTGCCTGATCGTGGACATGGGCTCCTACGAGTTCCAAGAAGGGACGACAGACTGCGACACCGTCGTCCCCGACGACTTCAGTGCGTTCCGCGGTTTCTACGACTCCGGTGACCTCGACAGTCTTCTGGCATCGGATGACGACAAGCTGTGTTATGAACCAGGCATCGTGCTTAATCCAACCGAAGCTCCGGTCACGCTGGATTTCTTCGGAATTCTGCCAGACGATTCTCCATCGACACTTGACGTGACGATCGAATCGTCGGCGAACACCGTCGGGTTGGAACTCACATTCTCGTTCTGGAACTACAACACAAATTCGTGGGATATTGTCGGTACCGACACGCAATCGCTAAACGAGGATACGGTCAGGACGTTTCCCGGCGATCCGGCGGATCATGTAGAGCCGGGCACTGGCGAAGTGAGGACTCGATACGAAGTTCGTGTCGTGAGCTTCATATTCCTTTTCCCATGGCTGGATTGTGTTGACCAAGTTTACTGGACGACAAGTTAACTAGCAACTCGATCAACCGATTCCGACCGCTCACCCGACTGCGATGGCAACGGCGCGTTCGATATCATCGTCGGCACGGTCAAGGAACGGCCGGGAACTCCACTGCCGAACTCTCATCTGGCGCGATGAATGCGCCCGAGTCGAGGTCTTCCCATCGACGCTCGATCGTTGCCGCGAGTATCGCCGCCAATGGTCCGGCACCGTCACGCAACAAGAGTCGGCCGTGTGGGACGTCGATCTTGCAGCAGTGTAGAGGTCCGTCGACGAACGACGCCCAGCCCAGGTCACGTGCGCTGTCTCGCTGCCCGGTCGCGGATCGCCCGGCGACAACGACGACCGGCCCTTCCATTCGACTCGGTTTGTGTTTCGCAAGCAGGGCGCGGCGGCGTCGCGCCGCGCGGAGCATTTCGGCGTCGGCCTGATGTCCCCACCATCGAACGCCGCGGCGTCGCTTGATGGCGCTGCCGAGGAGGCTGAGTCCCACCTGCCTGGCGATCGACCGGAGATTGCCGGCCGCACTGCCGACCCGGGCGTCGATGATGACCGGGGTCGCCGGCGAGGCGAGTCGTTTGGCCACCTCGGGCGCAACGAATCCTCCCCACGAGTACCCGCAGACTATCTCCGGTGGGCGTTCGAGATTCCGATCCGCTTCCTCGGCGATCACTGCGGCAAGGTCGCCCAATGATCTGATTCCTCCGTGGCTCGACGGATCGGGATACCGCGCGCCGATCAAACGAAGCGGGAGGCGGCGTCGCGCGACCTCCGACACGAGATTCCGGTAGCGCATGACTGATCCTCCGACGCCGGACAGGCACAACACGGGCGCACCGTCGCGCCGGCGGCGGTCATACTCGAAGATCAGTCGATCATTCTGGACGCGCTGGGCGGCGCCGAGCAAGCGGACGAGATCGAGGGAGGACGGATCCTCCTCCATCATGGAGAACGGGATGCGAGCCCCGTAGAGATCCTCGATATCGAGAAGCAACCGAAGCGCGCCGAGGCTGTCGCCGCCAACGGTGGAGAAGCGATCGGACGGCTTGATCTCATCCACGCCAACGACGCGGCGAACCAGCTCGAGAATCGTCTCAAGCCGGTCGATGTCGACTTTGCCGACAAGACGACCGATATCGGTCGTGGCAACGGTTGGTCCTTGGATCATCGATGCAAGTCGTTTCCGATCGATCTTGCCGATGGCGGTCCGTGGTATGTGACCGACGCGCAGGCACAGAGTAGGTGAGATCGTCGAGGGGAGTCCTCGGCGCAGCGTCGACCGGACCTCTTGCTCGGTGAGTTCGCTGGATTCGGCGCGCGCCCAATGGAGGACGATCTGTTGTCCGTTCCCGACCGCATGCACTGCCGCCGCCGCCGCTGTGACGCCGCCGATCGCGAGCGCCCGCGACTCGATCTCGCCCAAGTCGAGCCGATGCCCACGGATCTTGATCATGTCATCGGAACGCCCGAGCAACTCGAATATCCCGTCGTTACGACGCAACACTAGGTCTGACGTGAGCCAACTCCCGAGCCCATGGGGAACCTTCGGCAATTCGGGGCGCTTGATACCGTCGGGCGAGATGAATCCCGCGGCAAGGTGAGGCCCCACAAACGCAAGCTGCCCTGGAACTCCGTCTTTGAGTTCAACACCGTTCTCATCGACCACGAGCGCGCGCAAGGAACCAAACGGCGCGCCCAGCGGCAAGCTGTGTCTCGGGACGGGGCTTTCATGACCCCAACGGCTCTCGAGCGACAAGCCCAGCTCCGTCGACGACAACCCGGTGAGAAACCAGGCGCCGGGCTTGGTGGCCCGCTTGAAGCAGCGGAGATCGTCGGATCGGATTGTCTCACCGCCACACTTCACGACACGGACCGACTCAAGACGCGCGCCTGGCTCCAGCGACTCGACGATGGCCCGGAAGATCGGGATCACCACGCCGATGGCAGTGATCTGGTTGTCTTCGATCCAGCCGGGTACGCCTGCAGTTCCAAGGCGGGCGAACGGAAAGATGCGCAAGGACGCGCCTACGCACATTGCCAGCAGGAGATCTCGCGTCGCGCCGTACACGCCCGGGTTGTAGAACGACGCGAGTCGGTCGCCACCGTGAACCTCCATGACCTCGACGTGCCGTGAAACGATGTCCAACAGCGATGCGTGCGTGTGCAGGATCGCCTTGGGGCGACCGGTGCTGCCGCTGGTGCAAAGTACGACTGCTCCACTATCGCCTCCAGTTATTGATGGTGGATCGCTGGCGTGCTGCTCCAACTCCCTTAGCAAGAGACAGCCTTGGGGCGTCGGGATAGTGTTGGCTACCTCAGACAGCTCCTCACTCGCGATGATCACACGAAGGTCCACTTCCTCGGCGATCTCCGCAAGTCGCTGCGCCGGCAACGTGGGATCGAGCGGGACCGCAACGGCGCCCGAGGCGATGACGCCGAGCATTCCCTCCGCGAAGTCGATGCCGTTCGGCGTAAGTATACCGATGCGATGACCGGGGCCGATGTCGATTCCGTTGAGCGCTGAGGCGATCCCATCCATTGAGCGCGCAAGCTCCTCGAACCGTCGAGTGGCCGACAGATCTTGCGCCGCGATGTCTCCCGGGCATCTCTCGACGACCCGGCGGAAGACTTGCGGGATCGTGTCTTGCGCGGGAGAGATCGACGGATGCTCTCCGTCACGTTCCGATGGATCCAGGATCACCCGCACCGGCGACCCGCCCAGCGCGCACCGTCGATCCGCCAGCACCTCCTCGACCAAGCGGCTCCAGTGTGGACATTGCAATTTTGCCTCCAGGGCTCGGCGGAGCGGGATCGTGAAGATCGGCTCCAGTTCGACGTCGAATCTGTCCTCATCGAACTCCCGGTAATGCCGAATCTGCTCGGATCGACGATGGTGCTCCTGGACCCGCACGGTGTCGACGGAGTGTCCGAGCGCCGCCGCGCACGCAAGAACCTCTGCTTCAATCCGCTCCATGCGCTCGATCACATCAGGATCGTCCAGTAGCTGACCGATGCTCGCCGGGCGATGCAGCCGTGACAGCCCGGTCATGGGGATGTTCCAGACGAGCTTGCGCCAAGCCACGTCGTCGGTGTCCGGCTCCAAGCCGCACGGAAGTCCGCCATCGACGAGCGCACGCTGCAAATCACGCAGTGGCGTGTTGTGACGAGCATCCTCCGCCAAGAGGGCCAGTTCGATCAGTGCCACGAGATGAATGAGGTACTGGTCGGGACCGATCGGCGCCACCGCCACCATGGCGGCTCCTGCGCCGATACAGGCATCGGGTAGCAGACGCGCCAGTACCTCCACATGACCGAGCCCGTTCATGAGCGACACGACCGGGGTGAGTCGATCGATCACCGGTGCGATCTGAGCGGCGAGTTCCTCAGGCGGAAACCCCTTGATCGCCAGAAGGACTACGTCCGGCTTGGGCAGAGTGTCGGCGGTCGTCGACGCCGCTTCTGGTCGCCATCGTCGTCGTGTTCGATCAAGATAAAGATGTTCGACCTCAAACGCATCGGGATCTCGCCCTGGTCTCAGAAGTGCCGAGACCCGAGCACCACCGGCCGAGAGATGGCGCCCAACCACGGAACCCACCGCCCCCGTCCCGACGATGAGCACGTCCAGCATGCCCTAACTGTATGCATCGCTGACCGTACTGCCAGAGCGCCGCTCGATTTGTGCGCGTCTTGAGTAGCTGACAGTTGCTCGCTGGGCGATACAGCCGCGAGAGCCCGGTCATGGGGATGTTCCAGACGAGCTTGCGCTAGCCACGTCGACGGGCGCGATCCGATGGCACGAGTTGTCACAGAGCCTCGTGCACGCCTTGGAACTTAGTACTTATCGGTGAAGCAATCGGCGGCGCCGGGCCAGACATCCGATCCAAGACACGAAAAGTGTGTCGGTGCCGCTGATCTCCTCGCCCTCCTCGCCAACGAGGGGCCGTGTCCATGAAGATGGCATCATGGCATCGTGGCATCGAGAGGACAAGAAGACCTGAGGCCGGAGGATCGTGACCGGCGGCCGCGGGTTCCGCCGCATTCGGGAACAGGTCTTGCATGGACCGAGGTTTCGGATACCCTATTATTAGGTTGGACAGCAGCAGCGCCCCTCACCCACGATAAGGAACCACAGACAATGTCGAAGCTCACTGAATCGAGGCTTGGCCATGCGGCGGCGGTCTTGGCGTGTCTCCTGATAACGGTAGGGTTTGCGAGCGCGCAGGTCGGACAAGGCGCATTGCCGGACGATGGAAGTCACAGGCACTTCACAGCAATAGCGGGTGACAATTGCCCCCCCGGCGATCCGGATGACCCGGCCACGATCGGCTCTTGGCTGCGCCTTGATGATCTGACGCCGCTCATGGTCGTACACGCTGCATTGTTGCCGACCGGAAAGGTGTTGATGTTCGCCGGTGAGCTGGAGGCCGGTCTCCCGCACCTGTCTTTCGTGTGGGATCCGGTTACGAATGAGCAGACAATCCAGGATCCGGTCATTGAAGATCTCTTTTGTACCAATCATGCGCAGCTCGCTGACGGTCGCCTGCTGACCATGGGGGGAGACGGTCCGATTCGGAATCAGACCTACCTCTTTGATCCCTGGACGGAATCCTGGACCCAGATTTCGGATATGGAGAACGGTCGGTGGTATCCCACCGGTGTGACGATCGGAGACGGTCGCGTGGTCGTGTTTTCCGGCTGGGGAGGCGTTGGAAATTCGGACGAGGTCGAGATTTGGGATCCCGCCACCGAAGAATGGACCACCTATCCGCCGTCCGCGAATTACCACCTTGAGATCTATCCGGGTATGCATCTAATGCCCAACGGCAACATTTTTTACAGCGGCACACGATGGAACGGCGGTGCGGGATGGGGCGGCGCGAACTCGGCGTACTTCAATCCGACGACGGGAGAATGGCAGACACTCGGCCCGCACGTAAATGGCGACCGTTCAGAAGCCATCTCCGTGCTCCTGCCCGAACTTGAACCGGGCGCTGAACCGTGGCGCGTGCTGGTGGCCGGTGGGTGGGCCGGCGGTGAACCGCAGCAGAACTCGGCGGAGATCATCAATCTGGCCGACGCGAATCCGCAATGGGTGAGTATCGCTCCGATGAACTTCCAGCGCAACAACGCTAACGCCGCCATCCTTCCTGATGGTGACGTGGCCATGGTTTCCGGCATCAGTGGTTGGAAGTGGGGGCCCTTCGATGCGACCTTGACGACGGAGCATTTTGACCCGGTCACCGAGACGTGGGAGTCGATGGCCTCGATGCAGATTGGCGCGCAGTATCACTCGATCGGTCTCTTACTCCCGGACGGTCGCGTGCTCAAGACCGGCGGCCACCTCGGCGGGGGCGTGAACATTCACGACATGGAGGTCTACAGCCCCGCGTATCTCTTCAACGGTCCGCGGCCGATCATCGACGCAGCTCCCGCCGAGATCGGCTGGGCTCAGCAATTCTCAATCACAACGCCGGATGCCCCGGACATCACGCTTGTTTCGCTGGTGAAGCTTGGTCAGATCACCCACCATACGAATACGGACCAGCGGTTCCTGTCGTTGAACTTCAAGCAAGTCGGCGAAGACCTGTTGACGATCGAGTCGCCGGCCCACGGTAACATCGCCCCGCCCGGATACTACATGCTGTTCATTCTCAACGATT
>CBDUST010000254.1:0-6829 GCA_965369945.1 uncultured bacterium
TCGCAGGTTCCAACGTCCTTCATCGCCTCTCAACGCCAAGACATTCACCGCACGCCCTTATTGACTTCGTCACGCCGACCCGACCCCGGCCGAAAAATGCCATCGAGCAAAGAACTCAACCAACATCCTTCATAAAGGAATCGCATCGACCTGCCAAAGAAGGGGCATCTAATCTGCCCCCGCTCCTATCCAACAGCTCCGCTCGGCAAGAACAAAACTGCCAGACAAGAAGCCTCATTTGACGGCTCTCGTTGCTGTCTCGGTGAGCTGCCGCCTCGCACCGGCGGGGAGCCGGTTACGACCGACAGCTGACAACGATCAGATCATGACTTGTCAAAGAGCACGACGACGATGGTACGAAGGCACCGACGCCGCCGGTGAGGCGAAAAACCGCCCCACAATGCGCAGTCCGAAGGATAGCGAGAGCGCGGAGCGAGTCAACACGCTTACACCCATCTTGTTGCTCAAAAAAGCGATTTTCGCGGCTGACAACCGGCCTGCCATCGGCTACCGGTCTGATCCGGCCCAAGGATCTGTATCACGGCCCGCGGTCGCTACGCAAGGCGAATCGGTCCCGGTCTCTGACTTTATCTCGCATGTCCCGGCGGTGCTCGTCACTTGAATCGATTCGGGGGTCTCGCAACTGGACCTTCTTCGCGTCCAGGGCGTCTTGCAGCAGAACCGTCGCAGCCAATCCCGAATTCCGGGCATCGGGGCGAGGCGCATCGATATCCTCGATGATATCAAGCACATACAAGCCGGTACTGAAATCTACTTCGACAGGCGGCTGACCGTCACCAACTCGCTTTGTCTGTGGGCCGCCGATGTGCTCACCGGGCTGGACCTTGAAGCTATCCATCCATTGCAAGCCGTTGTAGTACTTGTACACCTCGGCCGTGGCCTGGCCCAGACCGAGGCTGCCAGCCGCACCGCCGCGCTGTCCCGGCACACTGGCGTTGGTGATATAGACCTGCAGACGAGGATCGACCGTGATCTGGGATGACCAGTCGCTGGGGTCGGAACTGATGGTGAACGATTCAGCCAGATGCGCCTGCCCCTCGGTCAGGCTACGTCTCTTTCCGAAGAAGGGGTTGTAGAGCTTGAGTGTGACTCGATAGCGATAGGTCTCGCCGGGATCGGCGAACAGGTCATGCCCCCAGACCACGATCGTGCCATTGTCGATCTCCTCGGGAGCCTGCTCATCCACAACGGTGTCGGGCAGTTCGCTCTCGAGCTGTCGAATCTTCGCTTCCAGGGCGCGAAACGCCTTGGTCAATCTCTTACGCCGCTCTTCGTCGCGCTTCTGGCCTGGGGGGGATCGTTTCCCAGTCCCACCACCGACTCCGAACCCACCACTTCCGGCTCCGGGCGGCGCCTTCTTACCGCCGCCGGTTTTACCGCCGCCGCCGCTCCCGCCGCGGTCTCGGCCACCTCCGGCACCAACACCTGTCCCCCCAGGCGCCCCGCCTTCGTCGGAACCCAACGGGCCGCCGAGGTCATCAAGGTCCTTTGCCATCTGTTTTGCTCTTGCGCGCTCGCGACGAAGCTTGCTCTTGATCCGAGCAATCTCAGGATCGTCCGGTTCAGCGTCCTCAGCGACGAGGCTGTCACCTTCGAGATTTAATTCGGCGGGAATCCACTCGTTGTTTCGCGTGGGGTAGAACGGCGGTCGCGCGATGACCGTTGCGAGATCAGCCTGACCTGCGTTTGCTAGGATTTGAGCCCGGCCGGCTCCCTCAATGTCCTCTTCCAACTGTGGGCGAAGCGTAAACAAACCGGGAATCTGCTCGAGCGTAGTCAGGTCAGTCCAATGGCCGTCTTCGAGAGTTTCCCGTTCGATGACGACGTCAAGAATCTCAAGCGGATCGCTGTACCACTGGACGGGGATCTTGGAGACCGGATCGTCCGGATCAGAATGCTCCTCGTGAAGCTGGCTCATGAGCTCAGCTCGATTGAACAGACCGAAAGCGGTCACGAAGGTGATATCGGGCGGTTCATTCTCGTCGGGGAAGAGACCGAACAGGCCCATCTCAGCTTCTACAACGCCGTCGGCCAAAGTGTCGGTGAATTGCGCGGCCACGACTTTGCTGGGGGTTGGGACAACCGGTTCGTAGAAGATGCGGTCGTCAGTGATGGTTCCCTTCCCAAACCCCGGAACAATGTTGGGCTCCGCGAAGACCAACTCGGTTCGCGGTACCAATGGCTCAGTCATGTGGTCGCTTAGGTAAGGCGCTGCGAGTAACTGCTCATCAATCTGAACCGGTGCTTGCGCCGAACTATCCATGAGCGCAAGAAGCTGTTCAGCCTCGTCGATTAGGAGCTGATCGATATCGGCGGGGCCCACTTGATCAACAACGTTGGGGTTGCCAATGAACTGCTTGCCGACAAGGGCCACGAAGAGAAGTCCGGCAAGGCCGAGGACGATCTTCTCTGCGTGCTGTTCCCAAACGGTGATTCCCTTGGTCTTCATGAGATTCGCTCCAAAACCGGGGCGCGGTGTGCATAGATTAAGAATCGAGTCAACATGGCGTTCCTTAGCCAACCGGCGGTTCGGTCGGCAACGGGATGCCGAGCGCTAGTTTCAGCTCGTCGGGCATGAACTGAACGGTCCATTGACGGAACCAGATCGTTTCGAGTTTGAGTTCGAGCCGCGACGTCGGTTCAGCCCCGTAAAAATATCCTTGCTCTAGAGCCTCAAACGGATCCACCGGCCGAACGTCCGCCCGGAGAATCGTGATGAAGTTATGCTGCGCAAGCGCGTCGAAGACTTGGGGCATCTTGGCGGTGTCAACCACAAGATCGAGCGTCACCGTGCGGACATCGTAAAGCGGGTTGGTGTATCGGCCGGTGAATGACGATCCAAAGTTCAGTGCGACTTCAGTTGAGGGGTTGGCGGCCCCAGCAGCGCTGGCTGTTGCGGGATCCACGCCAATTGCCAACACATGCTTGGCTGGCGCATTGAGTATGGACGACGAATCCTCGTTGGCATCATGGAGTGCTAGAAGGATGTCCTGCACGATCCAGTAGTGCCATTGCCACTCAAACAAATCCATAAGGCCCCGGCCTTCAGCCCGAGCCGGTACATCCGCTTCGCCGGGCACGCCCAACGCGTCAAGCGAAGCGTAGATGCTTAGCGAAGCGGCTGTGTCGGCGTATTGGGACAACCGGGCGTCGGCTAGCTTCTCGGCCAACCACGCTTGATCGCCCTCGTCGGCCGCTTCACCGATGAGCACCTGGTTGGTAAGTCGCTCCTTGGCCGCTTCGAGGTTCTCGCGCACTTCTTCCGGAGCAGGCGGGGATCCGGCCTGTATT
Organism: uncultured bacterium; assembly: GCA_965369945.1. GTDB lineage: Bacteria > Planctomycetota > Phycisphaerae > Phycisphaerales > SM1A02 > JADFNO01. The sequence goes on from CBDUST010000254.1 coordinate 3,313, forward strand.
TCCTGCAACACGGCTTCGTAGGCACTAACAACGGTGTCGTGCATCTTAAACGGCAACGTCTCGCGTTCATGCAGCGGGGGAGCGGGAAAAAGATCAGGAACAAGCGGGCTGCGATCCTTGCGGTTCAGGGCCACGGCGTCTTCGCGGATTTTCTCGGCATCGGCACGGATGATTTGCGACACTACTCGGTAACGATCGAGCTGAGCCGGATTGAGCACCACGGTGGCACTGTTGGATTGGTTGCCCTTTACACGATTCTCAATGGAGAACGGGACGCGCCGATGACGGTCTAGGTTCTGAAGCAAACTAGCGCGTTTTGCGACTTCATCGCGCACATCGGCGTTCATCCCGCCGGCGACAAACCACATCAGTACGGGGACGATGACAATAACCGCGCAGAATACAACGATGAAAACGTTTGCCTTGACCCACTTCATGACAACGCTCATGACCCGACCCCCTCGCGACGCGCGCCGGCGTCGGCGGAATCCTCAGAGTCCGGTGCAGCGGGTGATGTAAGTATTTCAATATCGAACGTCACGGGAACGACGTAGTAGATCGAGTCGATCGGGTACAGGCTGGGACGAGCGGGCAATGGGGCCAGGCCGGCGAGTTCGGACTGTGAACCGGTACCTCCTCGCGATCCAGATCCTCCTTGCCGTTGATAGCCGCTGCCGCCAGCTCCTGGCGGATTGGACGGTGAAGGCGGCGAGCCTCCGCTACCACGGCTGGACATTCCTCCGATTCCGGCTCCCGGCGGAGCTTGCCTTCCTTTCGGCCTCTCACGTCGGCCGGGGGTTCCCCCACCGCCACCCATGCCGAAACCACCAACACCACCGCCGCTGCCGGGCGGGCCAGGCGGTTTATTCGACGGCGGAGTGTCGCGCTTGCCGGGCAATCCACCGCCGGTACCGAGCCCACCACCAACTGGTCTCCCACCGCTGGACGACTTGCTGCCGGATTCACGCTGTTCACCCTTGTCGGTGACCTTGAACACGTCGCGCCGATCCCAGTTGCAGCGAACGTTGGTGATGCGGTAGGGCACGTCCGGTCGCTCAGCGTTATCGCGGAGCCATTTGGCAACCGTGTCGTTGAGGAATTCGACCTCGCCATCGTTGCTCATCTCGACCCACATCGTGACGGAGAATCCGCGCGTCGTTGCGGGTGCTTGCGGTGGATTGTAATTGCCACTGAGCTGACTCAGGCGCACCAATCGTCGCTCGTCCGGTTTGATGGCGTGTATCTTCTCGATGTCGCCGCTGAGTAGATCTGCTTGTGGCCTAGCCGAAGCCAATGCGTCCGCGGCGTCGTGCACCAAGTGCGGCCAGATGTCGCGGTAATCGACGAGGCGTCGGAAGTTCTCCGCTGCATACCCGACATCGGCGGTCGTTTGGAGTTCGTCCAACTCGCTCTTCAGTCGATCGCCTGTATTGAGTACTTGGGCAACAACCGGAGGCGGAGTGGGGCTCATTGCGCCTTTATCCGCAATGGGTCGATAGAGCATCATGCCAGCGCCTACGACGGCAATGGCAGCGGCAGCAGCGAACCACTTGGTCTTCTCATGCCACATCTGCGTTCGCAGCGAGTCAACCGGCACGAGGTTGACATCGATCCGGCCCAACCCCACACCCTGCAGGGCCAGGCCGTAGGCGGTGGCCATGCCCACGGCGTTCTGTGCGAAGGACGCTGCATCCCGACCGCCAACCGCGATGCGTTTGTATTCATCCAGCCGGATGACATTGAGTTGCAGTTGTTGGCCAAGGAATTTGCGCAAACCGGGAATCTTGAATGTCGAGCCGATCCCGACCATGGTATTCAGCTCGGCATCGCGGTGCAGCGTCTGGAAGTACCCGATCGATCGCTGAAGATCCTGCAGCAGATCGCTAAAGACCGGGCGCATGGCCTGCATGATCTGCTTGGCGTATTTGCTCGATGCCGCATCCTGCTTGAGCTTGTCCGCTTTGGAATAGCCGAGCTTGAACGTCCGCGCGATCGCCTCGGTAAAGTGGGTTCCGCCCAGCGGGAAGGTGCGAATCCAGCAACGACCGCGGTCGGCGATCATTACGTCTGTAGCGTACGTCCCGATGTCGAGGTAGATGATCGGTTCTTTGCGCTTGGCTAGATTGTGGTCATATGACATGGCGTTGAAAACAGCGACGGGGCTCAGGGTCAACGCTTCGGGGCTGATTCCCAACTCCGAGTACAGGTTCAGTCGCTCTTGCACGCGCTCGCGGGTGATGGCGAAAATTCCGACCTCGACCTCAGGCGAGTCGTCGCTGACGAAGGTCTGGTAGTCCCACTCGACCTCGTCGATGGGGAAGGGAATCTGCTGGACCGCCTCGAACTTGACGATGTCGGGAACCTTCTTCGGCTCCACGGGGGGCAGCTTGGCGAAGCGCGCAAATGCGGCGTGGCCGGGCACGGACATCACCAGGTGCTCGCCTTCCAGCGCCTTTTGACTGATGAATTGACCGAGGGCGAGACGGATGATCTCGCTCTCATCAATGTCCGGGGTAGCCAGAACCCGTTTCAGGGGAATGATCGAATAGTCGGTCACCGTGACCGTGTCGCCGTCGCGCTCAAGCCGAACGGCTTTGATGGCATAAGCGCCGACTTCCATCCCCCAGGCAGCCTTTTGACTAGCCATGTGCTTTAGATCTCCGTAAAAGACGACCTGCGAACCGGACGTTGTCCTCCACCATCCAGTCGCGAGCGCTTGGAGGCGGTCCACCCACCGCCCCGATTGGATAGATCATAACCGATGCAGATCGGATCGGGACAGTGAAAACCTTGGTTCGGCTCAATTCCGAGGAGGCTGACGCAGCCTGACCCGGCCGGTAGCATGAAGGCTGATGCGACAGAGACGATACCGAATCACCACGTTGGGTTGCCGCGTGAATCACGCCGAGGCTCGGGAGCTGGAGAGCATTCTGGCAGACCGTGGGCTGGAGCAGGCCACGCGCGGGCAGTGGGCTGATATCGAAGTCGTCCACAGTTGTAGCGTGACCAACACAGCGGCCGCAAAGAGCCGTGGGGCGCTTCGCCGCGCCTTGAGACGACAAGCCAAGAGATATCAGAACACTCAGGACGATCACAGGCACGACCCCATTTGCGACGATTTTGAGCCGGTGGTCCTCGTCACCGGCTGTTATGCAGCCACCGATAAGGAGCAAGGCGCTGGGTTGGCAGGGGGCCAGGACCGCGTAATCGACCACGACACGGAAAACGGCTTGGCCATGCCTCAGCGCTTCGCTCAACGCGTGGACGAATGGCTCGGTCGCCATCGCCCACAGGGGCCAATACGCAGGCCTCGGCAAGGTAGTTCCGCTTCGGGGGTTGTTGCCTTGCCGGTTATCCGACCTTCGAGTACTCCGTCTGCTCACGTTCGAGCGGAACTGAAGATTCAGGATGGGTGCGATGCGAGCTGCACGTTCTGTATCATTCCGCAGAGTCGCAAGTCCCTCTCGATTTCCTGACGGGCCTCGGTCAGCGCCGGCTGAATGTCGGTCTGGCCGAT
>CBDUST010000255.1:0-6821 GCA_965369945.1 uncultured bacterium
ATCGAGCGCTCGATTTTCATGAGGCGGGTTCATCACCTGGTCTGAGACATTCTCCGAGGTCTGCGATGTCTCTTCGTGCTCGGACTGCTGCGGTTCATCGCCATCCACGCCTTCATCAGCAGAACTTGCCTGGGTTTCATCAACCTCGGATAGCGCAAACGCCTCAAGCGGCCGAACAACCTCGGCTGGATCGAACGGTGGCGCCGTAGTCTCGGAATCGCTCAGCGGTGAAGCAACGATCTGTTCACCGCTCGGCTCGAACGATTCGACCGGAACCTCGGGCGCGGGCGGTGGAGCTTCGTCGATCTCTGGCCGGTGCGATGACTCAACCTGCGAGTCGACCGGCTCCTGACTTTGCTCGGTCGGCTCTGTGAAGGCAGGTTCGCCGGCGAACTCTTGTTCAGCATCTGTAGCCTGCTGCGCAAGTCGCCTTAGCTTGGCGTTGAAGGCGTCATCCGCACTGGCCTGTGAAAGTTTAGCGAGCGCGTCTGCCAGCTTGTCGATCTTGTAAAGTGACTGATCAAGATCCCCAACTTCAGCGCGCGAAGAATCCGCTGCGGGCGACGCAGGGGTACTGTCGGCAGAATCTGCGCCTTGATCGGTAGGAACCGCCGCTTCGTCGTCGAAGTGATCAAACGACTCACCGGCCGGGTCGGTCTGGTCATGGGGATCGTGTTCGGGCATTCGGCACCGGGTGGAATCGCGCAACGCGCTGTGGTTCATCGGCCCGGTCATCTACAGCCCTGCTCAATGGCGCAGGGTCAGTATTACCGGACCACCAGGTTGTCGCGGTGCACGACCTCTTCGTATTCACAGGCTCCCAGCACGTGGAAAATCTTGTCCGTTCGGCAACCAGCGAGCTGACGCAACTCGCCCGACGGATAATTCACCAGTCCTCGAGCAATCTCCGTACCGGTCGGATCAACAATCCGAACCACCGCGCCGCGATCAAAGTCGCCCGTCACTTCACGTAAGCCCACCGGCAGCAGGCTTCGATCATCACGACAAACCGCCTGGGCCGCCCCGGCATCGATGTGCAACTCGCCGCGGGGATGATCAAAGAACGCGATCCATCGCTTTCGGCCGCCCAAACGCTCCGGGCCCGGCTCGAAGACGGTCCCCAACGCCTCTCCTGCAAAGATTCGCGTGAGAACTTCGTCCGTGTGGCCGTTGGCGATGATCGCCCATTCGCCTGCTCGCGTGACCATCTGCGCCGCTTGTAGCTTGGAACGCATGCCGCCGGTTGAAAGCTCAGAGCCGGGGCCCGCAGCCATCGCAAGCGTCTCGTCCGTCACTTGCTCGACGCTCGCGATGAGCTTGTCGGACTCTCCATTAGTAGACCGATCGAGCAGCCCGTCCGCATTCGTTAGAAGCACCAGCACATCCGCACGAACCAGACACGCCACCAGAGCCGACAGCAGATCGTTATCACCGACGCGGATTTCATCCACGGCCACGGTGTCGTTCTCGTTGATGATCGGGACGACGCCGCGTTCCAAGAGACGGCTCAGCGTGTTTCGCGCGTTGAGGTGGCGCTCGCGCGCTGCCAGATCAGTGTGTGTCAGCAACACCTGCGCTACGGGCAAATCATGCTCAGCAAACAGTTGGCGATACAAGCCGATCAGGCGCGCCTGTCCCGCCGCCGCCGACGCCTGGATTGAGGGAAGATCGCGCGGCCGAGCCGTGAACCCCATATCGCCCAATCCCGCCGCTACCGCGCCTGAACTAACGCAGATGACCTCTCGACCGGCCTGACGCAGCGCTGCCATCTGATCGACCAGCCGTCTGAGGCGATGATCATCAAGCAGATGATTCTCATCCACCAGGACTCGGCTGCCGATCTTCACAACGACGCGGCGTGTATCGGCGATCCATGTGCGACCAGTCGTGGCGCTCATCGGTCTTCATCCGCTTATATGACAGAAACGAAACCGCAACCCGTTAGCAACTTGAAGTCCAACAATCATCGACCGGACAATGACAACTGACGAGTACATTCTTGGACTGACCGAGCGAGCGGCGGCCGCTGCGCGGACGTTGGCGGGCCTGAGCACCGATGCGAAGAACCGGATTCTTCAGCAGATGGCTTCGGGCATCGTGGACCATGACGAGGCGATTGTGACCGCCAACGCCCGTGATCTTGAATCCGCTCGCGCTGCTGGTCTCAGTCAAGCCATGCTCGATCGCTTGACGCTTGACCACGCGCGAATCGAAGCCATGGCCGAGGCGTTGCGACAGGTCGCTGCATTACCCGACCCAGTGGGTGACGAGCTTAGAGTGATTCACCGACCGAATGGACTGGTCATTCGCAAAGTTCGTGTGCCGTTGGGAGTGATTGTTGTCATTTATGAGTCTCGCCCCAACGTGACAGCTGATGCTGCGGGGCTTTGCTTCAAATCAGGTAACGCGGTGATTCTGCGTGGTGGGTCCGAAGCCTTGTGCAGTAATGTTGCGATTCTGGAGGCGATGCTCGAAGCGGGACGTAGCGCAGGGCTGCCGGAGAATGCGATTGAACTGGTTCAGACGCCTGATCGGGAAGTGGTGCATGCGCTATTGCAGCAGGAACAGCACGTTGACTTGGTCATTCCGCGCGGCGGTGAGAGTTTGATCCGGGCAGTTGCGGAGCATTCACGTGTGCCGGTGCTGAAACATTACAAGGGTGTGTGTCATGTGTATGTGGATCGCGATGCGGATCACGACATGGCGGTCAATATCGTGGTGAACGCCAAGTGTCAACGGCCGGGCGTGTGTAATGCGATGGAGACGCTGTTAGTGCATGACCAGATCGCTGAGGCGTTCCTGCCGGGCGTTGCGAACGAACTTCTGTCGCGGGGAGTCGAGCTGCGCGGCGATGAGCGAACGTGCCGCATCGTCGATCAAGCAAAGTCAGCCGTTGAATCGGACTGGTCCGAGGAATATCTCGATCTGATTGCAGCGGTTCGAGTCGTCGCCAGCCTTGATGCAGCGATCGATCACATCGAGCAATATGGAACGCACCATAGCGATGTGATCGTGACCAATGATGATGCGGCGGCGCAGCGATTCACGCGCAACGTTGACTCAGCCACGGTGTATGTCAACGCCTCCAGTCGATTTACGGATGGATACGAATTTGGAATGGGCGCAGAGATCGGCATCAGCACCGGCAAGCTCCACGCGCGCGGCCCCTGCGGCCTCGAGGAGCTCACCACGTACAAGTACATCATCCAAGGAACCGGCCAAGTGCGGGACTAATCTTCTATTTAGCCGCCCCGGCTCACCGGGCGCGAACACGTCAGTCCCCAAACCTCTGCACCCCCAAAAACTCAATCGGCAGTTCGGTACGCCGATCAAGCGCCAGGTCCGCCAGCGCTTCGCCGATCACACTGGCGAACTTGAAGCCGTGGCCGGAGAAACCCGTGGCGATGGTGACGTTGGCGTGTTCCGGATGATGGTCGACGACGAAATGCGCATCGGGCGTATTGGTGTACATACACACCGATGCTTCCAGCAACGGTCCGTTGGCCTCCGGAATGAATCGGCCCAACATTTCACGCAGCTCCTTCGTCTCGTCGGGCTGCGCGACACGATCGATTGTGTCCGGTTCGGTGGGAACACCTGCGCAATGGACCGCGAGCTTAAATCCGGGGGTGTCGTCAAGGATCGGGAAACCGTAGTACATTCCTCCTACCGGTCGATCGATCGCCCAGATCGGCAACGTGCCCAAGGCAAACAATTCAGGTTCCGGGGGCTGAACCCAGACCGCGATCTGTCTGGTGACGGGAAGTTGGACGCCGATCTCGCCGAGGATTCGACCGCTCCACGGCCCGGCGCAGACCACTAAATGATCAGCCTGGTATTTCCCTTGCGTCGTATGGATTGTCACCGACTTGGAGTCCGCGTGCCATTTCATAACCGGTTCATTGGGGCGTAAGGCTGCGCCGTTCTGCGCCGCATGTTCAGCATACGCAGAGATGATCTTCTCCGGTAACAACAACCCCGCCTGCGGTTCGTAGAACCCGACATAGTCTTCGGGCACGGTGAATTGCGGATATCGCTTGGCGACTTCATCGTGCTCGATCCAGTCGTGGGGTAAATCGTGGGCGACCGCAGCATCCCGACTACCGGCGACAAGTTCGCAATCGGCCGGCCCAAACCAAATGCCCCCGGTTTCGTGCAGCAGCGTGCGTTCAGTGACCTCTTCAAGCACATGCCATAGCTCTAATGAACGGCGCAGTAACGGCACGTAATCCGGATGTTCGTAGTAACACATACGAAACGCGCGCGATTGGCCGTGCGATGTGCTGAGGTTGTTGGGGATGTCGAACTGATCGAGCCCGAGGACGGACGCCCCGCGCCGAGCGAGTTGATAGCACGCCGAGGCCCCCATGGCTCCCATGCCAAGCACTATCACATCAAATCGATCGGACACGAAAACAACCTCCACCTCCACAGTGGCATGGGCATCTTGCACGTGCGGGCGGAATGGACTCCTCGGTGGAACGGGCTTCCAGCCCGTTCAAAGTAGATCACACGGCCAGGATGGCCGTGCCACCAAGACGCAAGCGATCTCGAAGGATAGCGATAAGAGTCCGCAGTGTAGAATGATCGCGTGAAACGTTGGTTCACACGGCTGGTTGTTTTTCTCCTCCTCGGCGCGGTCGTCAATATCGCCGTGGCGTGGGGACTCACTGTTGGGCCCTTGAGGGGCGGGGTAAGCGTTCTTGAGGGACCACCGATCAGCGTCGACGCAATGGCGATCTGGGATTGGGGGCGGGACGATGATTGGCCAAAGATGCCACAAGGTGTTGTCATCGCTGGCGGGGTTGGCCACGACGTTTTGGCGCCGTATTGGCCCGAAAGCGCGGCGACGCACAGTGGAGCTACTGACTATGCAATAGTTAAGAGACGATCGGGTTGGCCGTGGCGTTCTATGTGGGATGGAAGGGTACAAACCTTTGCTGGTAACACCGTTTTGAGTGAGCGAGTGTATGGGCTGGTCGCAACGGATTGGTCACTGCCGGTGATACCGATAGCAGGCGGATTCGTTGGCAATACGAGTTTCTACGCGGTGTTGCTGTGGGCTCTGTCACAGGCGCCGTTTGCGGCGTGCCGCTTCATTCGTAAGAGACGAGGTCTATGCATCAAATGCGGCTACGACCTGCGCTATGACTTCTCAGTAGGTTGCTCTGAATGTGGGTGGGGACGAGGGGAGCGGGTTGAGGGGTGAGTGAAGGGGGGAAAGGACGCTGCGCGTCGCCCGCTAAACGGGTAGAGGGGGTCGTTTACAACTTTTGCGCACGGCTCGCCGGGTCAAGCCCGGCGGCTAAACGCGTCCTCATCTACAGCATGGCACGTTTCCGCAGCCGATTCACAGTATCGGACTAAAGCGAAGGTCCCATACCGACGAGGAAATACACGCGGTCGCAGGAGCAAGGTTTCAGGTCCGAGGCAGGGATGCCGCTAACGTCGGGCCGCCGGGACGACCGCAGGTCACAGCCTCGCCGTGGGCTGCAAGGGATCGGTTGCCATGGGCGAAAATTGCAATCTCTCGCCGGACATCGTTGATCGAACGCGCAGAAACCCAACGCACACAGTGCTGCTTGAGCTAGGGCAGGCTGCTCGTGAAGCGCAGGTACTCAAGACCAAGGAATTCAAGAAGATCATCGCGTATCTGCTGGACTACGCTGACGGTCGAGATCGACGCGAGCCGCTGACGGTGTGTCCCGGTCATGCCCGGCCGATCCCCAAGCTGCGCGTCACCGTCGCTGAATGCTTCGGCACCTATGCGGACCTGCACTGGTTCAAGATCAACAAGACGGTCAAGAGCACGGACCTGCCGCTGACGGGGTTGTTCCCACACGTGGCGGTAGGCTTGGGTCGGGTTTGGCCGGAAGATTTTGGGTATGTGGTCGGCGCTTTGGTTCACCGCGATCCGGATGCGGCGTTGCTGCGTTTACTGAATCGACGTAAGGGCCGCGTGCGCGGACTTGGTTTGCAATTGTTCTCGCGATTGGCCTTTGCCTTCCGCCGAGATTTGTACTTCATGATCCCCGCTGAATGGGGCACCGCTTCCGGCACGCTGCGATACATCGGCAGCGACCTGCGCAAGTACATTGCATTCTGTCGTGACCTGCGCAACATCTGCGATGATGTTCACATCACCGTAAGAACGCGCGGCGCGATCTTTGATATTCTCATGAATCAGAATCCGCCCAACGCTGAGCTGATCGAAGCGATGAACAATCAGGTCGGCTCGACGATCGGACAAGCCGCGAACCTGAAGCCGACCGACGGCTACATGCCGACGTCCGATCTTGACGGGCAAGTTCACATGCCGTTGGAGTTCACTGGTTCGGCGATTCTGAAGCGCCGAGGACCGCGCCAGCTTCGTCACTCGTTGTTACAAGCGTATGGCAACCGCTGCGCATTCACCGGCACGTGTGTCAAGGACCTTCTGGAAGTCGCACACGTCACGCCCTTCCCATCGGGTGATGTGAACTCGCTGGAGAATGTCATGCTCCTGCGAACCGATCTGCACACGCTTTGGGATTTGAATCTGATCGCCCTAGACCCGCAGGACATGACGATCCACGTATCCAAGCGTTTGCGCGGATCGGTCTACGAGAATCTGGCTGGCCGAACGATCGTCGATCGCCGCGACGGTTCGCAACTGAGCACGACGGCGCTACTTGAGCGATGGGAGCTATTCGGTCAACCTCGAAGCAAGACCAAGAAGGCCGCGGTCATGATCGAGCCCTCACCAACCGCATCGCCAAGGCGAGGCAAGGCCAATGGCGCCGAGACACCTCAGGTTGTCACAGTTGAGACGCGCTGATTAG
>CBDUST010000256.1:0-6801 GCA_965369945.1 uncultured bacterium
GATGAACACGCCTCCTGAAAATCGATCGCTCGATCCGGACGCACTCGAGCAAGAGTCTGCGGTACTCGAAGAACATTCGCATGCGGATGAATCCGAACCTGCCGTGTTGGATGACGTGGAGGAGAAGGCAGTTGGTTCGGCCGCTGAATCCCGTCTGGACGCCGAAGTCGTCGACGCACCGTTGGAGTCGTTCGCCGATTCTGAGACCGAATCGAGCGACGAGATTGCGATTGGTGAAACGGCCGACATCGAAGAGCAGTCAATAGAAGCGACCGACCCGCCGGTGGAGATGTTCGAGTTGACGGCTCAGGAACCTACAGAGCCTGCCGCTGAACTTCACGACGTCGCGCAAGACGTCGGCGCACCGAGCGATGAGCCGCGGGACAATGACGCGAGCCCGAACGAACGGTCGGATGCGTTCAGTGATAACGAAGCGACGTCGATCGATGCAGATCAGCCTGACCAGTCGCTCGCAGGGGAACAAGACTCCGAATCGGAAGCGTTTGTGGGAGTGGCGAACGAACCTGAGGATCATGAACCGATAGCCGATTCATCGAGCGATACCGACGACGCCGAGAGCACAAGTGCGACGTTCACGGCGGAGGAGTTGGAGGCGCAGATCGGTGAGATCATCAGCTCGTTTGCTGAAACCCCGCAAGCGTCGCCGCCCCGATGGGCGGCTCGGGCGGCCGCCGCCGATCTCGCCAATGAGTCCGCTTCGTTAGCCCCGCAAACGGATATCGAGTTGGGCTGGCTCGCCAGAGAATTGGACGTCCTACTGAATCCCGGGACCGCAGAGCCTGTTTCCGAGCGACAGTCGGAGTCGTCTGAGGTGGGCGATCCTGTGATCGAAGGCGCAACAGATCAACAAGTCGATGCCCCCGAGTTATCGGATCAAGGGTCTGCCGTATCTGACGAGCGGTCAGCGGCGGACGATCCTCCGGTTGCAGCTACTGATACAGTCGATGGCGTCGTTGACCTTGGTGAGATCGCTGCGGAGCAAGCCGAACCGGTATCCAAGATCGACGCGCCGCAGTCCGCGAGCTTCCAAGAGGAATCAGCGCCGGCCGAGCCGATCGGCGCCGAAACTTCGACCGAAGATGAGCCCGTCGAGAGCGCCCCGGCCGAACCGTTAGATTCGACTGGCGATGATCCGACCGATCTTGCCGCGCTGTTGGACGATCCGATCCGGTCTGAAGTTTCGCCACCTGTCCGAGACAGCGAGCCGGAGGCGCCTACGCAGGAGACACCTGCCGATGAATCGCCTGATGATGTGGCAGTTGAAACGACCGAAGGGTTCGCCGACGAATCGTCGGAGGATATAGCAGTTGAGTCGATGCCAACAGAGCCGCCACCCGCAGGTGATGCAACCGAACCGGACGAATCGGCGACCTCGGCCGAGGACGATTTGAGCGATATCACAGCCCAACTGGACGAGCTGCTGGATGGGAAAGTTGAATCGAGTCCGGGCCTAACTCCGAGCGACCCGATTGAAGTAGCTCCGCCGGTGATCGATACCGCAGCACCACCCGAGGAAGTCGAACCGACCCACGAGTCGCTTGAAGATGCGACTGAGATCGAGGCGCCGGTGTCGCCTGAGTCCGCCGGCGTTGATGAGCCGGATGATTTCATGGCATCGCCTGCGGACGAGATCGATTCCGCCGTCGATGCCGCATCGGTAACTGAAGTTGACCAACAGATGGACGAAGGCGTCGGGTCGACGGTGGATACGACGGAAGGCGATGCAACTGACGACGCTGAGGCGCAGGCGTTCATGTCGGATACGGAACCCGACGACGCTACATCAACTGAGGCCGAGGACCAGACGTTGGCCGAGGCGGATGCGTCGGCGGAGGAGCCTGACACTGCCGCTGAGCCCGATGCGCTGGACGCCGAGTCAGCGAGTGAGTCCGGCACCGACTTCATGATGAATGAATCGGACCATGCCGAGGATGATGCGCAACCGGAGGCTGAGGCAGTTGATTTCGAATCCGAGGAAGAACCGGATGCGGCGCCGCAGGGTGAGGCATCGGCAGAACCCGACGTGCAGAGCCAAGACCGGACTGATGACAAATCCAACTCGTCCAAGGACGATGATGACGAGGCCGGCGCTCGTAGAACCGAGGCGCTGAAAGATGCAGCGGTCGCCACAGTTCGACTCGTTCGCCTACACCAGGCATTGGAGCGCATCGAGCCCGTTGCAGTTCCCATCCTGCGCCGCGTGAACTATCCGTTGCGATATGTTCCCAAAGCGGTTCGGCCGATCGTCGATTGGGTCGCCTTGTCGCTGTTGTTCTGGGTGCCGATCGTTTGGGTGATCGCGCTGCTTGCCAGCTAAGTTGCATAGCCAACGCAAGGTCGCTGCGCGCTCTACGCTAGGTGAGCGCGAAGTCTACTGCCGCGCGGGCATGTATCGCCGTTGTATCGAACGTGGGTACGCTTACATTCCGATCACCAATGAGAAGACCGATTTCGGTGCAGCCCAAAATCACGCCCCGCGCCCCGCGTTCGACAATGTTCGCGACGATACGACGGTACTGATCTCGTGAGGCATCGACAACCTTCCCCTGACACAGTTCATCGTAGATGACCCGATGCACGATCTCCCGATCGGCTTGCTCTGGAACAATCACCGTGAGATCGTGCTGATCTTCCAGGCGACCCTTGTAAAAATCCTGCTCCATCGTGAACTTAGTTCCGAGCAGGCCGACCGTCTTGATGCCGGATCGTTTGATTACGTCCGCGGTTGCGTCGGCGATATGAACGAGCGGAAGTTTGACTCGCTGCTGGATCTGCGGCGCCGCCTTGTGCATCGTGTTCGTACAGATGACGAGGAGTTGAGCGCCCGCCCGCTCGAGCGATTCCGCTGCGTCGGCGAGAATCTCGGCGGTTCCGTTCCAGTCGCCGGCATGTTGCAGTTGCACGATCTCGTCGAAGTCAACGCTATGAAGAATGATCTTGGCTGAATGATGTCCGCCGAGTCGCTCGTTCACGATCCGGTTGATTTCCCGATAGTACACGACGGTGGATTCCCAACTCATCCCGCCCAGCAGACCGATGGTTTTCACGCTCGTTGGTCTCCGCGTCTTGGAGAGCCGGGAATTGCCGCCCCACACTCCGGACAGGTCGTGCTGCCGGCCGGGATGCTGCCGCGCAGATCGTAGCGACACTTGGGGCATTCAAAAGCCTGGCCCCATAGCAGTTTCGCTCGTCGGTGTCTCTCCCGCGCGTACAGCAACACGATTCCCGGTCCGAACGCAAACAGCAGCACAGCGCCCGCGAAAACAAGCGTCGCATACGTCCCTCGGCAGCAATAACAGTCGCGCTGCCGCACCGCCCACACGTGCACGGGCACGGCGACAAAGATCTCCAACACGCTGCCCGCCACGAGCCCGCGGATCATCTTGCCCATTTGTGTGTAGCGATCACCTTGTCTCCAGTAGATAAAGAAGATCCACGCCCACACACTCCACACGATGAGCATGGCCACCCAGATGCCGATGATACCCCAGCCGCCGGCGAAGGTGCCCTCGTCGTGCTCGCCCATGATTGTCGCCCACCAGTCCGGCAACTCCAACAACAAGGCGATCGCGCCGATGGTCAGCAGCATCGCCATGAGCGCCGCAGCGATGATGGCGGACTTGAGCGGTCGGCCGACGGTCGTAACGCGCACCGTCCAGCCCCGGCCGGGTCGAAGAAACGCCCATTGGGCCAGCAGCAATATCCCTAGCACAATCGCGAGGTTCACCCCGTAACCCCACTCTTGCATTTCGATGAGGCCGCCGGGGGTTAGGGGTGTAAACATCAGACCGAACGCCCCGTCGTCCAAGAGACCCTCCACGAAACTCGTGTTATTGAAGAAGGGGAGCACAAGCCATGCCAGCCCCATGAGCGTGTAGACAATGCCCGCAACGAGAATCAGCCAGCGCAGGCGATACGCAGTTACTTTGGCTTTGGTCATGGCTCGCTCGGCCGCCGAACGCTACCAAACTCACGACGCCCTGTTACCACATCGACATGATACCAAGACCGCAGCCCCTGCTCGGCCCGCCCCGCCTCCAAACACAATCAACCGCTGTCCCAAAGCCCTGGGACCGACCCTATCCCGATTCCATCGGGAGTCGCCGGGATCCCCGTTGCTCAAGCCTCAAGCCTCAAGCCGTCCTCTCCCCTCGATGCCTCAATGCCTCAATGCCTCGATGCATTGATGCCATGATGCCATGGTCTTAGTTCGATGTCGTCCAGAAGACATGGTCAATGCAATCCGTCCATGGGAATAAGAATACAATGCCCGCTTGGCGAACTTCGTATCGAGTCCTCACTTCGCCAGTGCCTGGCTCTACATGATCCGCCGGTACCCCGGCAAACGTTCTAACCGTATCGGCGGCGAACGTTTGTTCTTCTACACCAACAATATCCCACGAATTCGTGTTGTAGTTCCAGAATGAGATTGTGAGTTCCAAACCGACAGTGTTCGCTGACGACTCGATCGTCACTTCGAGCGAAGCTGGTGAATCGTTTGGCAACGTTCCAAAGAAATCCAGCGTGATCGGAGCTTCGTCTTGATTGAGTACGATGCCCGGTTCATAACACAGACGGTTGTCATCCGATTCCAGAAGGCTGTTCAGATCACCAGAGTCATGGAATCCGCGGAAAGCGTTGAAGTCGACGGGTGCATTGGTGGTTGCGTCAGCGATGCGCACGGCCCACAGCCGTCCCGGTGCACCGTTACTTGTGAATCGCGTGGTGAAGTAGGCGACCGACCCGTCGGGCGAGAACGCTGCTTCGTTGGACCACCCCAGTTCGTTGTGACCACCGACATTCTCAAACGGAATCTGCCACAGCGGCTGCCCCGAGGAATTGTCAATCGCACCAAGCCAGTTGGGCTGACCGAACACTTCACCGACGTACAGAAACATGCCGTTCTCTTCGCTGACGCCGAGCGTTCGCTGGAGTTGTACATCGGGTGAGGTCCAGAGCATCTGCCCTTGCGGGTTGATCGCGCCAACCACTCCATGCCAGTTACCGGAGTACACGACACCTTCATTGCTCACGACCGGCGGCATGTTCACCGGCCCGAAGTCGACACTCCACTCGATCGAGTCCGTCTCCAGGTCGATTGACTGAACGCCGCACACTCCGGCCATGAACACGTGTAGCGGGTCGGTGTTCGGCGAGCCGACACAGGTGTAGTCGATGTGGTTGGTTTGATCGCCTTCAAAGTCGTAGGCGAGCACCCGGAGTGCTCCAACGGTCCACATGAAACCGAAGACCATACGAGACTCGGTAAATCGGACGCGCTGGTTGTGGGAGGCGTTGAGGATGATGAGCGGCGGGTCCGACTCGTCCTGCCAGCGCAGCTCCCCGTCTGGGGTGAGGGAAAACGCGCCAAGACCGAGTCCGTCGTTGACGGCGGTAGTGGCATAGATGTTGCCATCGGGACCGACGCTGGGACCATTGTCGATCTGATTGTTGAAACCGCCATCCCAGGAGAACGACCAATCAACGGTACCCGTGTCGGGATGAAGTGCCCAGATCGTGTGACCAGCGGAAGCGACGATTCGTCCATCTGGAAGAATATCGACGGGCTGCCCGCTCAAGCCAGTTGGGCCCCCGGCAGCCTCCTCAAACGTCCACTTGACGCTCCCGTCTGGATTGATTGCCCACAGACGTTCCCAGTCGCCGGTGTAAATCGTCCCGTCGTCACCAACCGTTATGAAGGCACCGGAGACGTTGGACAGGTCAAACTTCCAAAGGACTTCGCCGACCTGGGCTTGGGCGGACGCGGCAGTCACGCTGAGGGCGGCGGTAGCGGCCGCAAGATGCTGTCCAATCAGGTTCATACGTGGCATTGCCAGGTTCCTTTCATCAATAGAGTGATCGTGTATTCCTCGGACGCCGTGACGACTGAGGATTGATCGTGTTGAATGGGTAGAGGGTGGGCGCCCGTTGATCCGGATATTCAGGTCGTGTTTTGCTGAGTTTGATTCCCCGCGCAACGAATAGACAAAAGAACCCCCTTCTGCGGCAGGCAACGAGGGGGTTGATGTTGAACTGGCGCAAGGGCATCTTGAGCCAAGCGACGGCTGGGGGGCAGGGGGGAATCAGTCTCTGCAAGATCATGGGCATCGCGAACCTCAAGCGTGGTTGCGCTATGCCCTCAACTCCACTGCGAGGATAGCCATATATTGCAGGAGTTCAAGATCGTTTTATCACTTTTATGGTAATTTGTGTCAAGTAAAGCGGAGAGGCGGCCGAAGCCGCCTCTACCGCGGAGTTGAGGGCGAACAGTGTCACCCCAACATATTCATATAGCCCGATTTGCGCCCATGCCTGCCTATCCGACCGATGGGAGTGCCACCACCCAACTCAGGGTAGCAACCCAGCCTTCTCGCCTGGTATTCCCGAGTTCGTTTGCCGGAATTCGGCCACTGACGTAGCTCTTCGTAAAGAGGCGCTTTGCATCCCATATTAGAGCCAGGTAATTGCTCCATGTGGTTGCGCATTCCAGTTCTGCAGAGGCTGGAAATGCGTGATGAGATACACCGAGCTACCACGTAAACACTGGACCGGTTTCAGGGGATCAGGTCACACCAATCACACTCACGGGAAGAAATGGGAAGGAAGGGGGGATCAGTACGATTTGTCCCCTCCCAGCCCCTTCCTGTCCGCTACGTGCCTCCGTGCCACTCCTTCAGCGCGACCACCGGTCGCGGCTTTGCACTGTGTGCGTTCCTGCCTTGGCTCATCCCTTCATTCCCCTCTGCGTTCTCCGCGCCTCGGCGGTGAATCCCTCTGTCC
>CBDUST010000257.1:0-6785 GCA_965369945.1 uncultured bacterium
ATATCATCAGGCACAGCCGCCGCGATATACCATCTTTCGGGGGTAAAGCGGACTCCCTGGCGCACCTCTCCGCATGTCTGCTTATAGCCAAGACCGGACCTCGTAGTGCGACGACAATGCAGCCAGCGCACCAACCACAATCTCTATCGTTGGGGCTATAAAAAACAAGCGATGAAGTGATAGTTTCTGGTGAAAGAAATGGACGATCTGGGCGGCCAGAGTCTCACGTGATCTGGGGGCTATCGACCTGGGAGGAGTCTGAGCTGGCCAAAGGCGACTCTGCGAGTCGGTTGCCGTCAGCGGTAAATCGGTGCCAAGGAGCGTGCGAAAGGGCCAAATCCGTAGGCGGGCCATCGCCGCATAGCGACGAGTGTGAGTAGCATCAACGTTATTCCACACCAAAGCAGGACCCGTTCCGGTCCTATCCCTGCCAGGTCATTCAACAGCCAAAGAGCGCCAGAAGCCATCAGTACTCCCACCATGTTCAGAAAGTTGTTCGTGGCGATGATTTGGCCCCTCTCCTGGCTGCCAGCCTTCCGTTGCAACAAAGTATAAAGCGGCACGACCGCCATGCCGCCGAACCCGCCCAGTGCGAAAATCGTGATGGCGGCTGCGAAGATGTGGGTCACGGTCGACAGGACCATGAGGGTCAAGGCCACACCCAGCATGCCCGCGAAAGAAAGCACAGGGCATATGTGGGGGCCCGACAATCGCCCGCAACAATAACTGCCGAAGGCGGCGCCGAGCCCGACGCAGGCACCAAGCAGTCCGACCGCATAATCGTCGAGCCCCATGACCATCTTGGTCATGAGGATCATGTCGAGCAACACGAGGCACCCGAAGAACTCCAGACAAGTGATGCCGAGAACGGCGAACTGCAACGCACGAACCGCCATGATGCGACGCACCCCAACGCCGATCCCGTGCCAGGGGTTAATACGGAAGGGCACGGCATTGCCCGAAGCCGGCACGCGCGTGATCCACAGGCTGACCGCGGCACCGGTCACCGCCGTTCCGATCAGGATCGCACCGGTCAGGTACAGGCTGTGTTCCGGTACCGCCAGCAACATTCCTCCCGTAATTGTGCCCAAAATGACGGCGAGATATCGGCTCGACTCGATCAACCCGTTGGCATGTGACAATCTGGCGTCGGGCAGCATTTCGGGTAACATACCGTACTTCGCAGGACTTACGAAGGTCGACTGCGTCGCCATCAAGAACAGGGCCGCAATCATCAAGTCTACGCGATCGAGCAACAAGGCTGCGAAACACACCACGGCAATGGCCACTTCGATAAACTTTGCCACGACGAGCAGGCTGCGCTTGCAATAGCGGTCGGCGAGATAGCCGGCGACACCGGAGAACAGGAGGTACGGCAGGACAAACGCCACTCCGGATAAGGACAGGTAAGCACTGCCATCGCCGGCTCCGACTGACCGCCCTACCAAGACCAGTGAGACTACGACCTTTAAGAGGTTGTCGTTGAACGCGCCAAGCGCCTGGGCCGTGAGCAAAGCAGGTAAACCCGTGCCTACTCCCGGATTGGAACTGGTGGCAAGGTCGTGAGCCATGTCTTGCTCCTCGGTGGCGTATGAACTCGATGCGAATGTCATCGCAGCATCGCCACATGAAACAGCGACAGCTGTTCTGGCCGTGGTTCTGCGCAGGAGAGCGCAAGTGCCGGGCATCGCCGAAGCCCAACGGCTGGATCACCGAAGCCAAGCTCCGCCGTCATGGTGGGAACGACATCGGAACCAAAAATCGAGGAACGGAGCATGTGCGAAGTGATGGTCCGGGCTTCCTTGCCGACGGCACGGCGCACGCATCCACGTTCGAGAAGGACGGGGACCAGCCTTACTTTGCAAAGCTGTCCTTCGACGAACTGGACGAGGAACAGGCAGGATCGATCGATCCGAACCCCAGGGAAGACCCAGTAGTCGTCCAGGAAGTCGCCGGTGTCATAGAGAATGAGCCTGATTTCCCGTGCCTCGATGCCCTGGATGAGATGAGCGGAGTGGCCGTGGAAGATGTTGATACCCAGCTCCGTGACCGCCCGTGCGAAACGTCGATATCGTGCAGACGGCCAAGGCCGAAGGTTGGGTCCCCAATGGGCGCTCAGCACAACGATACGGGCTCCGTCAAGTCGCAACTTCCGGACGGTCTGCTCGATTTGGCCCAAGGTATGAGTGTCTGTCCTTATGGGCAGGTAGTTGGTCCCCGCTTGGCCCGTAGATGCACTGAACTCCTGCATGGTGTCGGTGATCGAGATCACGCCCACCTGAACGCCGGCGACCTCGAGGAGTCGCGGTCGTTTCGCTTCCTCCAGGTTTCGGCCGGCCCCGGCATGTGCGATGCCGGCGCTGTCGAGGAATTGCATCGTGTCGAGAAGGCCGTCGCTTTCGCAGTCGAGAATGTGATTGTTCGCCAGGTTGACGAAGTGAAAGTTCGCCGCCTTGAGAAGCTCGATAACGCGGGGGTGCGCACGGAATCGAAACGCCTTCCAACAGCGTTGCCAATGACGCTGATTCAGTGTGATCGGGCACTCGAGGTTTCCGAAGACAGCATCGCAACCACGCAGCAGCGGCAGAACGTCTCCCCAAAAGGACTCAGCGGAATACTGCGCCGCCATCTCGCTCACGCCGCGGCCCAGCATCAGATCTCCAACAAACGCGAGGGTCACGCTGTCCTCACTCATGACTCTGCATCCCCGATCAGGGTGAACCGCCCTTAGGCCTGACCCATTCGCTTCAAGAAGCGAAAATGGGAGGCGACAACGCCGGGCAAGGTCGTCTGGTTGTAGGGGACGGTAAACTCCGCAGCAGTTCGCTGGATGAGCTTGGTGATGGCGATGTAGTGGCAGTGAGATACGGTTGGGAACAGATGATGGGCAGCGTGCGAGTTAGCCCCCCCCGCGAGGAAGTTCGCCCAAGAACTGGTCGGATTCCAATCGAGCGACGTCACAAGGGCGTGGACGGCCCAGTCATTGGGCACGAAACCGCTTTCGTCGATTTCGGGGAAGATCGTCTCGTCGCTGAAATGCGTCCCGATCAGCAGCGTCACGAACACGACCGAACTGACGAAGCTCATCACCAGGGCGCCAATTATAACCTGCCACCATGGCAATGGCAGCACTGCGATCGGAATGATGCCGACGATGGCGATGTACGCGAATTTACAGACAGCAAACCAAACGTACTCGCTCGCCGGATGCTTGATATTCTTCAGATTCGCGAGCCGCTTTTTGAACAGATAAACGAAGTCCTGGTAGAACACGGCGTGAATGTCCACGAGCCAGAAGATGAAGGGTGCATAAATGTGCTGGTAGCGATGCATGGGTTTGCGCGGCTGATTGGGTGAGAGGCGCAGAAACCAATTGTTGTCGATATCGACATCACAGCCGTTCACGTTCGGGAAGACGTGGTGAGATTTGATGTGCCGCAACCGCCACAGGTAGGCGTTAGCACCGAGTAGCGTAAAGATAGCGGTCTGAATTAAGCGATTTAAACGTCGACTTGGTAACAGAGCGTCGTGAGCGGCGTCGTGGGCGACGTTGATGGCAAGCAAGATCGAGGACAATCCGAAGAGAATGGCGAGTGCAAGTAAGCCAAGTGGGCTGACGGCATTGGAGAGAATGAGCCCGTATGATCCCACGACGAGGATACCGTATACCGCCGCCTTGATCGCCACCGTGTGGTCGGCGAAACGGGATTTCTTGGAAGCCTCGAAATACTGGCGCACGCGCCCCTTGAGGGTACTGTAGAAGCCAGCGTGGTTGCCCTCGCGGAATCGAATCTGTAAAGGCTCGTGGTGCCGATAATCCTCGAACGCTACCTCTGTCGAGGCGGCGCCCCGATCGGCCGCGTCCGATGACCGCGGGCTGAATGGGCCCTCGGGGCGCAGCGGCCGGGAATTGTCTGTACCGCGTCTCGAAAGATTGTCAGGCAGCACGACAGGACAGGATACCGCTGCGTTTGTGATCGTCATTTTAGAACCTCCTATCGCCTTCGCGCGTTTACCGCTGCGCGAGTGGACAGGCCGAGGCCCTAAACGCGCCTGATGGCATGGACGTTGCCCGAGTATCGCGCTAGGAGAGCACCAAGGCCTGTGTCTATCATGCGACGAAGCTTGACGAACGCCGCTCAAGACCGAGTATTCGGGGCATCAATTCCAAATGAAATACGGATCAAATCAGTCTGGACAGGGATCAAGGATAGGTTTCTGATGGGGTGACGGTGAAACTTGCCGGTGATCTTGACAGGCAGAGTCCGATACTCTTCGAGCCGGCTTGTACCGAGGATGAGCGGCACGCCAGATCGGGACGGATGGCAGGGTGGAGCCTCAAGCTTTTCGGCGAATTTCGCCTGTCCTCTAGCGACGGTAAGGAAATTACCGCGCTTGGACGACGGGATCGGGCAGTATTATCATACCTTGTATTGTGCCCCGGACAGCGGGCGGGCCGGGAACGCTTGGCCGCTCTTATATGGAGCAACCGCCAGGACGAACAGGCGCGGCACAGTCTGGCCCAGAGCACGGCGGTCATTCGCAAGGCGCTCGATGACGCGCACAAGAGCGTCGTTATGTCGGACGCCGAGTCACTTGCGATCGACGGTACGGCTTTTAATGTCGATGTCGTTGCCTTTCAGGAGCTTATCGGCGAAGGCACACTCGAAGCTCTGCATCGGGCCGGAGAGCTCTATTCCGGCGATTTGTTACAAGGGGTCGAGACGCGGAGCGAAGGTTTCGACGAGTGGCTTCAGGCCGAACGCCACCGACTACGATCTATGGCAACCGACGCCCTCTCCCGTCTTGCGGACCTCTACGTGGACGCTGAGGACTGGGACCGCATCATCGAGGTGGCGACCCGGGTACTCGACATGGATCCCCTGCGGGAAGACGCCCATCGCAACATGATGCTCGCCTATGCCCAATCGGGTCGCCGGGTCCTCGCTCTCCAGCAGTTCAACACATTGACCGACGTGCTGGACCGCGAGCTTCAGGTCGCTCCCGATCCCGAGACCCAGGGGCTCATGGAAACCATCAGGAAGGGAGCTGGCGTCGAAGCGGGCGTTCCTTTCAGTTGGCCGGATCCAGAGTCCGGGGGACGGGACGGGGACACCGAGGTAAATGGGTCCGGTGGAAGCGGCGCGACGGAAATGGTGCCGAGCGCCCCTGTGCGGCGCAATATTCGTGTCAGCAATCGCTTATTCTGGGCGGCTGGCGGGCTATTCGTCTTGCTGCTGGCAGTCGCCGTTGCGGTTTCCGCCACGTATTGGCGCGTTCCTGAGTTGGCGCCGGCTCCGATCGGGGCCTACATTCGAGGCATCAAGGAGGCGGTTTCTCCCCATCCTCTGTCGATTGCGGTACTGCCATTCGAAAGTTATGGCGATGCCGACGCGAAAGATTTTGCAGATGCCCTCAGCGGGGGCATCACGACGGCTCTGTCGATTTCTTCGGATATGCTGGTGGTAGCGCGTAGTTCGGTACGTGCGTACGGGAAAGAGCCCGTGGCCACGGAAGTCACAGCGAAGGATCTGCGGGTGCGTTACATCCTCGAGGGCGCGGTCCAAAAGTGGAATGATCAGATTGCCATCGATATCGGCCTTGTTGATACCACCCGGGGACAGCACCGGGTGTGGAGTGAGACCTACAGGCGCCAGATGACCAACATCATCCAAGCACAACTGGACATCACCTTCGAAGTCATCACCTCGCTTCAAATTCGCCTGACCGAGGGTGAGCAGGAACGCATCAACCGGATGCATGGGACACGCATATTGGGGGCTTGGCTGGCGGCCGCACAGGCACAAAAGCATCTTCGTCGGCTGACCGCGCAGGACACACTGATCGCCCGAGCCAACTATGAGCGAGCAATCAAGCTTGATCCAGACTACCCCGGCGCTTGGGATGGTCTTGCGTGGACCTATTTTGTCAACGCGCGATTCGGTTGGACGAACTCCCCGGAAAGTTCGATGCGCAAAGCTATGGAACTAGCCGAGCGAACCCTTGCGCTCGATCCCGACCGACCGCGGACCTACAGCTTGTTAGGGAGCGTTAGCCTTCTCTCTGGCGACTTCTCGACTGCCGTCAGCCTCGGTGAAAGAGCGGTCTCGCTCGGGCCGACCGACGCCGATGCAGCTGCACTCCTTGCATACACCCTGACGTATACCGGGGAACCTGAGCGCGCCACTTCCCTGATCAAGCGCGCTATCCGGCTTCGTCCGCAGCCGCCACAGTGGTACAAATGGTTGCTGGGCCGGGCGACTCGATTGGCAGGTCGTTTCGACGAAGCGATAAAGATTCTCTCGACCGCGAGCGAGGAAGGACCAAGCTCCCACATACCATTGGTCGAGCTCGCGGCGGCTTATAGCGAGATCGGATCACCGTCCCTGGCCAGAGCCACCACCGCCAAGATCATGCGATTGAGCCCCGAGTTCACTGTCCGTGCATGGATCGCCATGTCTCCCTACAAGGACTCCGAGGCCTTGGAGCGCGAAGTGGCGGCCTTACAGTCGGCCGGGCTTCCCCAATAGGTGGAGCACGCAAATAGGTCTGTCATGCGATTCGATCGTGAGCGCCTTTTCGGCCTCGGGGCAGGCCGCACCGGCTAGATCCGCACACTCAACTACTTTCTGAGGCTGGCGCCTCTCATCTGAAGAAGAAATGCAGCTTTCTTGGACACGCCAAACCCTTCTGGACTCGGCCATATCGGGATCGGCATTCAGAGCCATCAACTTCCGCTTTGGGTCAACAACGGACCTCCAGCGCCATAGCCATTTACGTCCGCT
>CBDUST010000258.1:0-6719 GCA_965369945.1 uncultured bacterium
GACGACGGGCTGGAAGCCCGTCCCACCAAGAATGAAGAGCACTCTTTTGATCCATCAGACAGAACTTAGTAACTCGATCAATCGAAATGAAGGTTCTTCACCGGGCGCCAAATTGGCGCCCGGTGAAGAACCTTGATATTGGTTGATCGAGTTGTTCGTCAGGTGATCGACCAGAAGATCTGGTCAACGCAATCCTTCCATGGGAAGATGAAGATAATGCTTACTTGACGAACCTCGTATCGAGTCCTCACTTCGCCAGTGCCGGGCTCGACATGATCCGCCGGATTGCCGGAAAACGTTCTGACCGTATCGGTGTTGAGCGATTGCGCGTCCGTACCAACAACATCCCACGAGTTCGTGTTGAAGTTCCAGAATGAGATTGTGAGTTCCAAACCGACGGTGTTTGCTGACGATTCGATCGTCACCTCAAGTGTCGATGGAGAATCGTTCGGTAACGTTCCAAAGAAATCCAGCGTGATCGGGGCTTCGGTTTGATCGAGTGTGATGCCTGGGGTGTAGCACAGCTTGTTGTCATCCGACGCCAGAAGGGAGTTGAGATTTCCGGAATCATGTACTCCGCGGAACACATCGACGTCGTAAGGTGTAGCTGTGAGGTCCGGCGTGAACGCCTGTACCCATGTGCGCCAAGAGTTGTTGATCGCATACTCATGGTGGGCCCAGAAGGTGATGCCGTTGGCTGGATCCACATTCACTGCGCTGTAATCGCCCCAGCGCCCGGGCGTATACGGTGCGTTGCTCGTCTGTTGGATCACGTCGTCCCGGAACGTTCCGAGCGGGTCGCTCTTGACGCGGAACGCCGTGGCCATGGATATGAATTCGCTCGACGAACTGCGGGAGAAAGTCATCGCCGCATTACCGTGATCGTCGACCGTGATCGAGCTAAAGAACGTTCGAATGCCGGCGCCAGGATCGATCTCACCGGACTGCACGAGCGTCGGATTCTGTCCTGAATCCGGCCAGCCGTTCATGGCTATTTCATACCAGCGGGCGAGGACGCGATTGCTGTTGATGTGATGGGTCGCCCACAGTGACCCGTTACGGTAAGCAGCGCTCCAGAAGCGAGCATCGAACGTTTCTGGACGGTTGCCGGTGCCCATCTGGGGGGGGTCCTCGGGTCGACCGTAGGACGGAACCGTCAGCGTGAAATTTGTGATCGCCGGCGATGTCAGGGCGTCTTGCAACGCGATCAACCGCACGGTTGTATTGGTGACACTCTCACGGTGTTCGATCATGTACAGCGCCGGCGGGTTATCGAAGCTCACCGGCGGAATCCCCGCGGATTGTGTCGAAGTGGGGAGCGTAAAGAAATTCGTTTGCGCGGGCGGGTTCCCGACCAAGAGTGATGCTTTATCATAGACGAACACCGGATAGTTTGCGCCCAGCCCGAAGCCGTCGCCGGTGATGTAGAGCGTATCCGCATCGACGCCGATGTTCGGCGAATCAAACAGATCTCCCGCCAGCGGCGAGGTATTGAAGCGGTACTTGTGCCACGATCCGTTGGGATCGGAATCGTCCGAAACAGCAACAAGCGCATACGATTGGTTACCGGCGAAAGCTTCGGCCGCCATCGCGAAGAACCGG
The DNA here is from genome assembly GCA_965369945.1 of uncultured bacterium. Lineage (GTDB taxonomy): Bacteria > Planctomycetota > Phycisphaerae > Phycisphaerales > SM1A02 > JADFNO01. The sequence goes on from CBDUST010000258.1 coordinate 1,603, forward strand.
CCGCTCAGTTCGTCGTAGATCACCTCCGGGTCGAACACGAAGCCCGTCGCTCCGACGCTTCCCCAGAAGCCGAACGAATTTTCGATCTCGTCTTGGAATGTGAGGTTGCCGTCTTTGGTGAAGAACGCGATCGCGCCGTTGGTCATAACCACGACATGATCCGGTCCAACCGCCATGTGCGGATCGGGCGGTGTCCAGCCGGTGTTGAAAACGCCGGTAAACCCGATCTCGGCTCCTTCGCGAATCTCGCGCGCACCCTTCTCAACGTCGCGTGGATTGAAGGTCGGCGGTTCGTGCGGCCCGGGCCCCTGAGCCAGGAGAACTTGCTCTCCGGCTGACGGCATATCCGCGGTGACACCCTGCTTCTGATCCGCGAGTTGAAGCGGCGTTGGGCGAAGCATCGTGACGTTGATACTCGAATCGTCGCCAAGACCCGCGTTGCCATCCCAAACGCACGCAAGCGCACCATCGCTGGTGAACGCCAGCCGCTGAACACCGGTGGCCGCGGTCATCGCCTGTCTGGCGCCGGTGTGTTGATTCAATCGAACCTCGCCGCCGAATCGAGATCCATCAGCGGCAAACAGTTGGACAAAGACGCCGACGCCATCACCGTCCGGCCCGTTCCAAGCCACGGCGTGAGTTCCATCAGAAGCCACGGCAATCGCCGCTCCAACCTGCGGCCCCTGCGTATTCGTGTTGACCACAAACGGCTGACCCTCGGGGCATCCTCGGAAATCGCATCGCTGCGCGACGATACCAAAGTCACTACCGTCCACATCGCGATCCAGCCAGGCAACAAGGAATCCATCGCGTGTGGCGGCGACCACAGGTTCAATCACGCCGGCCATCAGCCCTTGGTGAAGATTCACTTCCTCGCCGTCGTGAGTTCCCGTCGCATCGAACCGCTGCAGACGAATACCGATTGGGGCAGACTGCTCGTCAGCAACGGCGAACACCACCACAAACCCGCCGTTCGTATCAGCCGCGACGCACGGTATGGATTCTATTCGACCTTGAACGGTCGAGATGGCGAACTCGTCCCCAAGTGGGCTTCCATCAGCCTTCAGCAGACGACCACGGATCGAGGACGGTTGATCCCCCGATGCGGCGCTCGTCCAGACCACCATCGCTGTGCCATCGGCCGCAGCCGCGACGACAGGTTTGATTTGATGACCGCGCCACTGTTGGTTGACCAGAATCTCCGAACCGCCCTGCAGCTTTTCATCAAGGCGTCGAGCGATGATCGACCCGGCTTGGCCGTCTTGTCCGTGCGATTGCCACACCGCCCAGCCGCCGCCGACATTATCAAACGCAATTGCAGGGGCGGTCTGATGCGAGTCCGTCCATAAGTTCAGCACCATCTCGGAGCCGATGGCGACCCCGCTGGGATCGAACCGTTGCGCATAGACGCCGTACCGACCGCCTTGCTGCCTGCGGCTCGACCACACACAGGTTATCTGCCCGCTTGAATCGACACCGATCCCGCCTTCAGCCTGGGCGCTGAGACTAAACGTACTTGCTCGCCATTCGTAACGATGCTGCGTCCCTTCGTTGATCTGAACGGTGTCAGCAAAGGCATTCTGACCGCCTAGCAATGCTAGACCGATCACCGCAGCATAAAAAAGCCTGTCCTTACTTCTCATGATTTTCTCCAGCCTGGTGGGCGTCGTCGGGGGTATCCTTCATCTTACGGCAAGCCAAGTCGCCGTGCGAGGCAAAAACTGGGCCGTTCGTTGGGCGATTCAAACCACCTTTTGGATCGATTCCTCGCCCGGGCTCGGGACCCGGCCTTGCCATCGACCGATAGGAGAAGAGCGCCCAAGCCCATCAACCGGGTAATCAAGGCAACCTGGCGAAGGGTCAGGCACACTTTGCCAATGCCTGGCAGGAACTGGATCGCCGCGACGATGATCTTCAAACGCCAACTTATCAGGTCTTCGGCCATCAGCGTCTGCTGTGCACTGACCACGACTGCCGGCCAACAGCCGTCGAGCCAGGTGTCAGCGACCACCCAGACCGCGATCATCGATGAATCGGGATGCGACGATGTGCGGCTACCTATTGGGATGAACCTCAGCGCTCCAACGTACTACAGCGGCGAAATCCCATTTCGGGACGCGTTCATGCTCTCCAGCCAGTGGTTCCATCAGCACTCGAACGCCACAGATCCTTGGGACCTCGGCGAACTCGAATTGACCGACGATGGATGGCCGATCCTAGAGCGCGGTCGCGGGGCTGCTTGTCTGATGATGCGCAATCTGAACGGACGGTACCCTCGCGGCACGTACATCTGCACGTTCGCCGGAACGGGTGAGATCGCCGTCGGACTCGATGCGCATCAGATCCGCGACGACCCGGGGCGAGTGGTATTTGAAGTTCTCAGGCCGACCGACGCGGGCATCCTGTTCAAGATCAAATGGCAGGACCGCGCGGATCCGATTCGCAATGTTCGCATTTGGCTGCCCGGCATGCATCCACGCCCGGGTCGGTTGCAGTCAATCTTCAATCCAATCTTCCTGCGGCGACTCGAACCGTTCTCCGTTCTCCGGTTCATGGATTGGCAAACGACGAACGAGTCGACGCTACAAACATGGTCGATGCGTACTCAATTAACCGCGCGCACCCAGGCCGCTGCCCACGGCGTGGCGATCGAACACATGATCGATCTGTGCAACACACTGGCGGCCGACCCGTGGGTTTGCATTCCGCACCAAGCTGATGACGATTTCATTCGTCGCTTCGCCGAATTGACCAAAGCACGACTCGCTCGGGACCGGCGAGTCTATGTCGAATACTCCAATGAGGCCTGGAATCCGCAGTTCAAGCAGCATGGTTGGGTGGCCCAGAACGGCGATGGTGCGAACCACCCCACAAAGTACGCCGCGCTCGCCGCCAACGTCTTCTCCATCTGGCGCGACGTTTTCGCCGGGCAAGAAGATCGCATCATCCGCGTCGCCGGTTGTCAACAAATGAATCCCTGGGTAGCTGAGGTCATACTCGACCAACTTGGCGAGCAAGTCGATGCGCTCGCTCCGGCGTTCTACTTTGATGTCCGCGATGGCTTCGACGAGCTTGAGCAACTGGGTGCTGCCTCTACGGGGAGAGACGTTCTCGAGCTAGCCAAGAAGTCACTAAACGAACGATCGATTCCGAAAATGCGCCAGCACGTAGCGCTTGCCGAGCGATACGGCGTTGACCTGATCACCTATGAAGGCGGCCAGCACATTCTCCCTCACCCTGCCGGTACGACGCCGCCGTTCATCCAAGCCATGTGGGATGCTCAGCACGATCCGGCGATGTACGGCATGTACGAGAATCTTCTTGAGAGTTTTCGCCAGATGGAGGGACGCCTTTTCGTCGCGTTCAATTTTGTCGGCCGGCAAGATTCTCGTTGGGGGTCATGGGGACACTTGGCATATCTTACCCAACCCATCGCACACGCCCCGAAGTATCATGCACTGATCGATCACGCCGAGATATCCCCGCCGAAGGCCGCAAACGGGCATCGAGACCGGCTGGAGACCGTGCGCTGATCGCCGAGACTACCCCGCTACGTCGATTTCGTTTCGATCACTTCGCCGAACTTCGTCCCGAGCTGCTTCAAATAAGTCTCCATCGTCGCGGTATAGCCGAAGACAAATCGAGCAAATACGCGGAAGATCGGGTTGTAGATTTCGCCGCCCTCGGTGATCGTCAACTCGCATCCGCCATCGGTGGGTGTGATCTGGTAGGTCCAGGTCCCGCCGAACGATTTGTTATCGACGATCTGCATCACGAGACGTTCGGGTGGATCGCTTGTCGTAACCATCATCGCCAACGGCCCCGTTCGCTTGCTCGTCTCGCGCCAGACGGCGTTGCCTTCGCGATCCGGCAAACGCTCGACCTTGGCCAGACCCGTTCGCCAGCCGGGTTGTCCCTGAAAATCGGTGATCGCGTCGAATACGATTGCCGGCGTCTGATTGAACCGCGCTTTGCGTGACGCAACGTGCGCCTTGGGAATGAACATGCCAATCACTACCACAAGCAAGATCAGTCCGACGATCAGCCCAAGCCCAATCAGTATCCATTTCATTTCAAGCTCCGTTCGGAGGAGCGGCGAGTCCCTGGCTGAACTCCTTTTCGCCCTGACCGCCATCGTATTGCATTGCCTCAGCCCATACAGGCGACTGGCGATCCAGGCTATCGAAACCGTGCTCAGGATACCCATGTCCCTCGGGGAGCCGGACAAGGCCTTCAGAGGCTAGATGGAACACGTCAGCAAGCCTCTTTCCAAGCGATGGCCCCGGTCCCCGCATCGAATTCTAACACTGTTGCTTGATTTATTGGTTCTTCTCGATATTATTGATTGATCGTTCAATCAAGCAAGGCGAGCTCGACAAGCCTATGTCATTCCGCAGGAAGCCCAAGTGATCGCTGCCATAGCCAAACCCACCACGCGTGACCGCCTTATCGAGACGGCTCGGGAATTGTTCCTTCGCAACGGCTATACCGCGACCGGTGTGGCCGAGATTCTTCGAGTCTCTGACACTCGAAGCGGCAGCCTGTACTTCCACTTTCCGACCAAGGAAGACCTGCTCCTGGCGGTACTTGATCGCTACAAGGAACTGCTTTGGCCTGAGGTCATGCAACCAGTTTTTGATCGCATCGACGATCCCATCGAGCGGATTTTTGGCGTGCTCGACGGGTATCGGCGGATGCTCACCGCCACGAAATGCACATTAGGATGCCCGATCGGGAACCTGGCTCTGGAACTGAGCGATACGCATCCGGCTGCACGACAGAAGATCACCGAGAACTTCGACGGATGGGAAGCGGTGATCAAGCAATGGCTCGATGACGCATCCGGGCGACTTCCCGAGCACACGAACACTGCGGAACTCGCAGCCTTTGTGCTCACTGTTATGGAAGGGGCGATGATGCAGGCCAAAGCGCATCGTAGCCTTGATCCTTTCGATTCAGCTGTGACTCAGTTGCGCGAGTATGTCGATCGACTTCTCGCAGACGGCAGTCAGTGGTCATCGCCATCGCGAGCAACTGAGAACGACGAATAACGCAACCTTGTACCTTCACGGAGACCACCGATGCTTTCGTTTGACTTCGCTCAAATCAATTACGTG
>CBDUST010000259.1:0-6711 GCA_965369945.1 uncultured bacterium
GCCAAACCCCAAACTAACGGTGGCCGGGGTTTCGGGTGCCCGGGTCTACCCCCCGTTCCCGCGATTCAACACGGGCTAGAAGCCCGTGCCACTCCAGGTGACCAGCCGTTCATCACGGGCTAGAAGCCCGTGCCACTTCAGCACACCGCTTTACGACATCGTCGAGCTTGACCAACTCCGCCTTCGCCTTGCCGTCGCTGCGCCGCTTGAATTCAACACTGTTCTCTGCCAGCGCCTTGTCGCCGACGGTGAGTCGCACTGGGCAACCAATGAGATCGGCGTCGTTGAATTTCACGCCCGGGCGCTCGTCACGGTCATCGATCAACACGTCAAGTCCCGCCGCTTCCAACTGCTCAGCTAGCGAGTTGCAAGTTTTACATAACTCGCCTTCGTACTTGATCGGCACGATGTGAACGTGGTAGGGGGCGATCGACGCCGGCCAGATGATGCCGTCTTCATCGTGGCTGGTTTCGATTGCCGCGGCGACGATACGACCAACGCCAATGCCGTAACAACCCATGATCACCGGTTGCTGTTTCTGATCTTCATCGAGCACGGTGAAGCCCATCGCGTCGGAATACTTTGTACCGAGCTTGAAGACGTGGCCGACTTCGATTCCTTTATGTTCGCGCAACACGCCGCCGTCACCGGTGGGGGAGGGGTCCCCATCGGCCGCGTTGCGAATGTCGGCGACTTTGATACGTGATGAATCGATGTGATCCAGCACGTCGCGTTTCCAATTGAAGTGTTTGACGTGATGGTCGGCTTCGTTGGCGCCGCTGGCCCAGAACTGTTCTTGCGCAGCGTCGGGATCGACGACCAAATTCAATTCGTCATGCGCTGCGGCGAGGTGGGGGCCGACGAAGCCGATGGGGTAGCACTTTGCACATGCTTCATCGTCGAGTGAGACCGCGAAGCCGCAAGCGGCTTTGAGTTTGCCTTCGTTGACTTCGTGGTCACCGCGCACGACCGCAATCACCGGCCCGTTGTCTGTCGAGTAAATAAGCGTCTTCAGCAGGTTCTTCGGCTTGACCTTCATGAACTTACCGACTGCTTCGATCGATGCGCAATCAGGCGTGTGGATTTTTTCGAGATCGACGGTGGGGGGGCCGTCCAACGTCCATGTCCGTTCGCCTGTGTCACATTTCTCTACGTTCGCCGCGTAATTGCCCTTATCTGATTTGAGGATGGTGTCTTCGCCGGTGTCGCACAGGACCATGAATTCGTGTGATGCCGATCCGCCAATTGGTCCCGATTCGGCTTCGACGATGTCGTAGCTCAATCCGCAGCGATCGAAGATGCGGCAATAGGCGTCGTACATCGCCTTGTAACTGGCATCGAGACCCTCAACAGTAAGGTCAAATGAGTACGCATCTTTCATGATGAACTCACGACTGCGCAGCACGCCGAAGCGCGGCCGAAACTCATCGCGATACTTTGTCTGGATCTGATAGAGATTCAACGGCAATTGGCGGTAACTCTCGACATACGCCGCCATCAGTTCGGTGACGATTTCCTCGTGAGTGGGGGCCAGCGCCGCCTTTCGGCCGTGGCGATCTGTGAGTTGAAACAGATTCGGGCCGTACTCGATGTCGCGTTTGGTGTCGGCGAACATCTCCATCGGCTCCAACGCGGGCATGAGTATTTCACTCGCACCCGCTGCGTTCATCTCCGCTCGTACGATCTCGATCACCTTGTGCAGCGCCCGCCAACCCAACGGTAGATACGTATACAGCCCACTACCGAGTTGGCGAATCAGCCCTGCGCGCAGCATCAGTCGATGCGACGGGACCTCAGCGTCAGCCGGGTCCTGCCGCAGGGTTGGAATCAGTGTGTGCGACCAAAGCGTGGGCAATGCAAGAAGTCTCCACCCATACCGAAAAGACCGGCATGATAGCCGTCATCGAATCGCCCGCTGATAGTTTGCAAAAGTGCCCCAGAGCCACCACAGCCCGAATCCGAACAGGAGCGAATTTAACATAACATGCATTATCGGCTCAGGGTGGGGGGCTTCGAGGGGGTAGACGCCGATCGCCGAATGCCCCTGGTCAGGCTGATTCTTGACGCGAACTGTTGTACGGTATATGTTTGGTATGTGTCAATCGACGCTGAGTACGCAGATGTTTTGCCTGATGGGGCTGTGCGTGGCCGTGGAGCGGGTCTGAATCCGGGCAACCGATTCGATGGATTGCGTCTGCACGTGCTTGGCGAGCAGTTGGAGGCAGCTGTGGAAGCCCATCCGAAGGGGGTGCAGCTTCCCACACGCATCTACGCCGATCGGACCGGCTCGGTGATCAATCGTGTGGACAGCCCTGATCTGAACTTCAACTGGACGTTGAACCCCTACCGCGGCTGCGAGCATGGCTGCATCTACTGCTACGCCCGGCCAACCCACGAACTCCTGGGCTTTTCCTGTGGCGTAGATTTCGAGACAAAGATCGTAGCCAAGCACGACGCCCCCGGAATTCTGGAGAGAGAGCTTGCGGCGCCAAGCTGGACCGGCGAGCAGATCGTGATGTCGGGGATCACCGATTGTTACCAGCCGATTGAGGCGAAGCTGGGAATCACGCGACGGTGTCTGGAGGTCATGGCCGAGTGCAGGCAGCCGGTCGGCGTTGTTACAAAGAACCGCCTGGTCGTGCGTGATATCCAACCGTTACAGCGACTGGCCCAGTCCAACGCAGTGTATGTGGGCATCAGCTTGACAACTCTGGATGCGCACCTCGCCGCGGTGATGGAGCCACGCGCAAGCTGCCCCACCGATCGACTTCGCGCCATTAGCGAGCTGTCCGAAGCGGGCATTCCTGTCGTGGCGATTCTCGCGCCGATTATCCCAGGTCTCAACGATCGCGAGATCCCTCGTTTGTTAGAGGCAGCAGCGAACGCAGGAGCGCGATCTGCAATGTGGATGATGCTGCGACTGCCCTACCAAGTGTCCAATCTGTTTATCGAATGGCTAATTCGGCACTTCCCTGATCGTGCCCGTAAGATCGAGTCGCAAATACGCGATATGCGTGGCGGTAAGCTCTACGACTCGTCATTTGAACATCGAATGCGGGGGCATGGACCGTTCGCGGAACAGATCGCCGAGACGTTCCGTGTCTTTGTTCAGCGCTACGGCTTGGCGCGATCTCCTTCTCCGTTAAGTTCAGCCGAGTTTCACAGACCAAATGTTGACCGGCAACTGCACCTGTTCGGCTTCTCCTGATTGAGTTGGCCGGCTCGTATCGAATTTGTCCTCTTAGATTCACTCCGGCAAGTGCGATCGCTGGTGATCTCGCTCCCACATGCTCAAACGATCACTGCCCGGTATGATGTGGGTTGACCGCAGCGATGCTCGAACAAACGGCGTTGGAAGAGGAGCTGCTCGTGTGGAACTCTCGAACACGTACCCAATCGATAGGTGTCGCGCTCATCGTGCTTTTGGGCGGTGGGATTCTCCTCTACCGCAACTTGAGTTCAACGCCGACACCCGTTGCGGCATCGTCGGTTCGGCCGGTTTTCCAGTGGAGTGACTTTCTGGGTCCTCCTGAGCCCGCCAAAGGAAGGAACGACTGGCAACCGACGATCCGCAAGGGAACCTACGAGACGTTCGAGGCGTTGCGAGATGAGCTGATCAACAATCGGCTCACTCCCGCTTCGATCGACGGCTTCGAGACGATCGTTGTCGATCCGGATCGTTTCCAGCGCGTCAGTGTTCTCTTGGGTGAGATCGACGGGGAGAAACGAAACAGAGCAATTGCTCAGCTCTACGCTGAGTTGATGCGGTCAGAATCGAATCCGGATGTTCTGTTTGGACATCTGATGAAGGAGATTGCCAAAGCCTTTGACAACGTCTCGGCTCACCCCGATGACAACGGCCGGTACTCCGGCTGGGCACTGAGCTTCACGAACCAAAGCTGTCTTGTCGCCTACCAAGCCACCGGTGAGGAGCGCTTTCTTGATCTTCTTGCCGACGTGATCGAGCGCAGCTTGAGTTACCGCGATGATCGACTTGGGCGCTTGGATGAAGCGCGCGGGCGTATCATGCATAGCTGGGGCGGTACACGCTATACGAAGGACGGGCGGCATACAACCAACATCACTCTTGCCGGGCGCGTTTGTTTTCCGATGCTCCGATTCTGCCGGATCGTGCGCATGACACCTCAACTTCAAGACAAGTTCGGTGAGCAAACAGAGCGGTTTCTAACGGAAGCACGCGTGTGCATGGATGAGTATGAGTCGGAGTTTCGAGCCGGCACTCTGCCCGGAGAGGGCTTCTACTACAGGATCACGCACGATGCGGTTGAAGCGCTGAATCACCAAGCTTCTGCGGGCAACGCACTCATCCTCCTGTACGAGCTGACCGGTGACGAGAAATACGGGCGCATGGCCAAACAATTGGCCACCTTTTTCCGCAATTGCATGTGGACGGATGCAAACGATCGCCTAGTCTGGACCTACATGCCGTCACCGAGCAATCGGCGAGGTCCGCCGCGTGAACGCGTCTGGAAGGCACGAGTGACATCCCGTTTCCCGTTGTTCGCGTATCAGCACGGTGTTGTGTTCACAAGGCAAGACATGAACGATATTGCGCGCATGTTCTTGCAGAATGTGTACCGCGGGGACGGACGATTCAGCTCATACATCGACGATAACTTCGAAGATATGGAATTGCGGAAGGATTTTCGAGGTGGCTACCTTTCGCTGACCCCCTTCATCATATTTGATGAGTTCCAGCCCGAGGTCAGAGAGGTTCTAGAGGATCTTGTTGCTACCCGACCCGACATCGGTGGCTGGTTCAAAGCCGGGCATGGGATAGAAGCTTACGCATATCGCCTGAAGCCGCGAGCGTTGGTAGCGGCCGAGTCCCGAGATTGACAAGCGTTGTGTCGATCGCCTGGAACGAGCTGGCGTGGTCAACAGTCGACTCGACCGGCAACATCGGTGATCGAGGCATCGAGACGAACAACTGCACTTGCGGCATGGGCTGACTGAAGATGTCTTGCAATCTCGCTGAGAACCAGACTTGGACGTTCGATCGGTTCGGCAGGAGTCAGGTTACGTGCCGCTGGTGGAAGTAACTCGGGGTAACTCAAGCGATCAGGCAACCAAGGAAGACATCCTGCCAGGAGCGCCTCCACCACTGCGACTCCGAAGAACTCGTGCCGGGCTGTCGAGAGCACCCAATCGCAACGACGCAGGTGTTGCCAGTATCGGTTACGTTCCGGCTCGAACCCCATGTGATCAATTGAGTCGGCGAAGCGCCCCCGGAATTCGCTGAGCGCGGGCGGTAGCTTGGAGAACTGCTGGCCGAGGATCGTCCAGCGAAGGTTCAGTGGCTCCGTCCAACGCCGGGCTATCTCCAGCAGTTCATCTGGTCCCTTATCGTGTTCCCAGCGATGCGGCCAAACAACGCGGATGGAGTTATGTAAAACTCGCGATCTCTCCTTCTCGGCATCAACGGACGGCGGAGGTGGCTCGACCGGCGGCCAGATGACGGTGCTGCGCGACTCGAGTGTGCTGCGCCACTCCCCCACTGCTGCGTCCGGCGCATGATCAAGAATCTTGTCCAATCCAGCCAGGAGTGAGCGTCGATTCCAGTCGCTATTGAAGATCACCAGATCGGCTGCGAGCGCACTGGTGAGATTCGTCAGCGCAAAGTGCACATCACGCTTCGGATCGACTTCACCACGATGCGAAGTGGGATAGGCAGCCTGGTTTTCGTGCATGTATAGAACGAGCGGAACGGCGCGCAGATTGGCCGGCAGAATTGCTCGTAGATCGGCGGCGCTGAGCAGTGAGGTAACGAAGATGACGTTCGGGAGCGGGTCAAAGCCTCCCGCTTGTGATGCGGCCTGCACCAACTCAATCGCAGCCAGCCGCATACGCCATTTCCACGCTCGGCCCGGACGTGTGAACCACGTCCAGTCATGGCGAGAATGTCGGCTGATCGAATCACGAACGGCACGGTGAGAACCCGTATCGAAAGGTTCAAACGCCAGGATTCGCAGCGGTGCGTGTGACGCGGTCATCGTCGTGTATTCCACATGGTCGGGGCGAGCGGCTGGCGTACACTTGTAGCATGAACGGCCAGCCGATACCGGTCCCGCCCGCTCAGCCGGATGATCCTGCAATCGCAGCCATGGCGCCGCTGTGCTCGGTGTTCCGCAGGTACCTCAAGTCGCGGAACCTGAAATATACGCCGGAGCGAGCGGACATCCTCGAGGCGATCATCGAACGGGACGGCGTGTTCGAGGTTGACGACCTCATGCTCGACATGCGCGACCGCGGCCACGGTGCGTCGATGGCGACGATCTACCGAACCGTCAAGCTGCTGCAGGAAGCCGGCATCATCACCCAGGCCCTGTTTGATTCCAAGCAGACCCACTATCAGCTGATCTATGGCAAGGCGCCGTGCGATTACATGGTTTGCATGAAGACGGGCCAGGTCATCGAGTTTTCCGACGATGAATTGGCGACGATCCGCAAGCGAATCTGCGAGCAATACGGGTGGGAGCCGGTCGGTCACCGGTTCCAGATTTATGCATTGAGTCCTCAGGGTCGGAAGCTCGTAACTGAACAGGGCGATGATGCGGACTAGAGCAGTTTCACCGAAGACCTAGCGGCTACGTGCGCTAGTCATCTAACGCCACGATCAATTTGCCAGTTCCAACGGGTCGATCAGTGCGACGGTGCAACTCCGGTGGCACGGGCATCCTGCCCGTGCGA
>CBDUST010000260.1:0-6703 GCA_965369945.1 uncultured bacterium
CTCGTCGGCATGGAGTTCGTGGAGACGGTGACGAACTCGCTGTTGCCCCAGCGACTGGCCGAACCGTTCATGCCCCCAGGGAGCGAGGCGCTGCAAGTTGACGACGAGCGAGCCAAGGCCGAGCCGGTGTTGCGCCCGTCGATTCTTCCGAGTTTATTGCGAGTCCGGGCGCATAATCGTGATAATGGCATAGCGCACCTTCGACTATTCGAATCGGCATCCACGTTCGCCAGTGTCGGCCGGGAGCATCACGAGCATGTGCGGCTCGCGCTGATCGCTGACATGGATCGCACCGATTGCGGTCTGCGCCCTATGCGCGGCGTCGTGGAGCGGCTTGTAGATCTCATACTCGGTCATGAGGCGAAGATCCAAGTGAGCCCATGCGACGCTGCGGCTTGGCTTGACCCCGGTGCGACGGTGAAATTGAACGGCGACGAGATCGGTCGGCTGGGCGTAATCGCGCCGAGTGTTGCGAGTTTGTTCCAACTCGACGAGCCCATCGTCGCAGCAGAGCTTGCGCTGCCTCAGTATTACGATCGCTATCCTCCGGACACCGAAGCTGGCACGCTGCCGAGCTATCCCGCTGTGGAGCGCGATATTTCGGCGATCGTGGCCGAGCAAGTCCGTTGGGAAGACCTGGACCTGGTTGTGCAAGACCTGAACACCGACGTGCTTGAAGCGGTCGAGTTTGTGACAATATTCCGTGGCACGCAGATTGGGCAGGATCGGAAGTCGGTAACCATGCGGCTGCGCTTCCGCGCTCCTGACCGAACGCTGACCAATGAAGACGTTGACGCGCACATGGCAAAGATGGTGGCGGCGATACAGTCACGGCTTGGCGCAGAGATTCGAGAGTAGGTGTCGCAAATGTCCATCACCGACAAAACTGTCGAGAACCTGCTCGGAGCGATTGCAGGGAAAACGCCCACTCCCGGTGGAGGTGCCGTTGCCGCAGTAACGAGCGCGTTGGCGGCTGCGCTGGGCCAGATGGTCGTCAGCTACTCCCGCTCCAAGGAGTCACTCCAAGAGTATTCTCAGCTGCACGATGAGGCTCTGGACACGTTGAAACAGTTGCAAGACTCGGCGCTGCGGTTGGCCGACGCCGACGCCGAAGCTTTTGGCCATCTTTCTGATTTGTGGGGCCTGCCTGCCGATGATGCGCGTCGTCAGGCCGAATGGGAGGGCGCCGTCGCCGGAGCCATCGCCGCTCCGCGGCAAATCATGGGGGTGTCGATGTCCATACTTCGCCTGTTGGAGCAACTGTCAGGCAAGACCGTCCGCGCCCTGCGCAGCGACCTGGCGATCACCGCCCTGCTTGCCGAGGCCGGGGTTCGCGCCGCTGCGTGTAATGTGCGAATCAATATCCCACTGCTAGAGGACAAGGCTGAGGCGGCTGAGATGGAGGCTGAAGTGGTCGGCGCGATCCAACGGGCCGCAACAATCTGCAATGCGATACAAGAAGCATGCAGCGCGTGAACAACAGGAGGGCGCGCCAGAGTTAGACCCGCTCCGGCATGGAGCCGGAGCCCTGCCGCGACCGATACTGAGCATGTGACCAATCCTAAGAATGACGTACAGGTTGAGGGCGCGCGATTCATTGACGGGCGGCTCAAGCTGCCGTTGGGACCGCGCCGCAAATTTCTGTCGGTCCTATACCATTGCTGTCATGTATACGGACGGCTCTACCCGAACAAGGGCGTGACCGCGTACGTCGGGCGATGTCCGCGGTGCGGAGGCACGGTGCAAGCGCTCATCGGACCGGACGGCACGAACAAACGGTTCTTTGAGGCACGGTAGGTCACACGTCACCCATCGGATTTCGACTGAGCGCCAATGGTGCGTCAGATCAGGCGCTTCGGTGCTTCACCAATCGAAACTTTTGTTGCCGAGGGCATGAAAGGCTCAGGCGGCAGCGCCGGCTCTGGCTCTGGCTCGCTTGCGGCCACGACACGTCCCAGCGCCCCTGCGGAATGTACGGCGACGCCGTGAAGACTGGACGTCTTGATATTCGCCGCCTCCTGCTCCAGGGCAGGATCAAGACCTTGGTTGACTTTTGTGGGAAGAACGCCCTCCAACGCGCCGCTGAACCTGAACCCGAGCAGCACAAACCCAAGCAGGCACAGGCTGGGCAATAACAGAAACCGGGCGTAGTACGGCAAACCAAACCCCATCCCTGCGGCGCTACGTCTGGCGTTCTCGACATCCTGTATCAGATGTCGGTAGGTGCTCAGGGCGCCGTCCTGCCACGGCAAACCGAGCCACCCACCTAGCGGCAACACCAGCATCGTCAAGACGAGCGCCCACGCCAAGGCGGAAATGCCTCGATCCAGGCGCGGCGCCCCGCAAATCGTGCCGAGCACCAGACCCACAGCGACGAGCGGACAGAGTGTCAAGACCGCCAACATTCCCAATGTTCGGGCCGCGGAGGTCGCGGCGCTGAACAGCCGATCGAATCGACTGAGCGATCGACGTGCCGGCGCGGCGGCTTCGGCTTCCTTCGCCGCGCGCTGGCGACTGGCTTGGGAGGGCGTGACGATCGATGGCTCCTTCTTGTTGTCAGCCTGCACAACAAGCGGTACTGCTTCAGACATGGTTGCCCCTGCATAACGCATCTCAGTGAACGTTGCCAGCGACCAAACAACAACCTGCGCGCAAAGTGACAGACCAATGAGCCAGCAACATGCCAGGACCAGGAAGCGCAGCTGGCCGTGAGCGACCTGAACCGGGGATACATTTGGTTTGGACATAATCCTTGACCTCATCTGGCCGCGCCGGTTTTCGACGCCCGCCCATAAGCGACATGATCGACTGGACCCGCAGGTGCGATAAGTGAAATCGCCAGCAAGGGCCGATTCGCTCCAACCGAAGGCTCGACAACCAGTTAGGGCCCCGTATGATGCCTGCACCGTCACCGACGGATCGACGGGATTCTCCGTGCCGCCTCTCGTGCGGTGGGTACTCGCAAATGCCCCCTTCAATGCGTGAAGAACTTGATGTGCTCGATCCGGCCGTAATGGGCGACGTGGCGGCCGGTGAGCTGCGTCTGAGCCCATCTCAGGCCCTAAGACTCTTCCACCAGATGCCCATCCAGGAGCTTGGACGGTGGGCTGATGCCCGCTGTCGGCACCTGCACGGCGAGTCGATCCGCACCTACGTCATAGATCGCAACATCAACTACACGAACATTTGCACTGCCAAGTGCACTTTTTGCGCGTTTCGTCGCGACGGTGATGAACACGATGCCTACACGCTCGACTACGACGAGTTGCTCGCGAAAATCCAGGAGTTGGTCGAGATCGGCGGGACGCAAATCCTCATGCAAGGCGGCATGAACCCCGACCTACCGCTGAGCTGGTACACCGAGCTGCTGTCGGCGATCAAGCAGCGCTTCCCCAACATTCACGTTCATGCCTTCAGTCCGCCGGAATTCATCGAGTTCGTCCGCTTCTTCGATGCCCCGGGTCAGAGCCTTGAAGCAAAACTGCGTTGGGTGATGAAGCAACTCCAAGAGGCCGGGCTGGACTCCATACCGGGCGGCGGAGGGGAAATCTTCGCGCCGGCGGTGCGACGCAAAATCGGGCTCGGTAAATGTGACGCCGATGAATGGCTCACCACGATGCGCGTCGCACACGGATTAGGCATGAACACTTCGGCCACGATGATGTTCGGCCACATCGAAGGCGTCGCCGACCGCATCCACCACATGGAGCTGGTGAGACAATGGCAAGACCGCGCCATCGCCGACTTCTCTGCGGCCGGCGGAGGACGATACAAAGCGTTCATTGCCTGGCCGTTCCAGCGCGAGAACACACCGTTGGGGCGGTGCCTGGAATGGGGCCAGGGTGACGGCGACGATATCGACCAGCCCTTTCCCGGCGATGTGGTGGCGAAACTCGATGGCGGCGGCGACAAAAATGCCCATCCCTTATTCGGTCGGCGCGTGCGCATGGCCGGGTCATCGGATTACCTGCGCACCCAAGCGCTGAGTCGGTTGTACCTGGACAACATCTACTCGATCGGATCGAGCTGGGTCACGATGGGGCCGCACGTTGGGCAGATCGCGCTGCACTACGGCGCCAACGACATGGGTTCGGTGATGATGGAGGAAAACGTCGTCAGTGCAGCCGGCACGGTCTATTGCCTCAACGAGCCGACGATCTGCCGATTGATTCGCGATGCCGGCTTCATCCCCGCGCAGCGCGACAACGAGTACAACCTGCTGCGGCTCCATGCTGATGCAAGTTCACCGGACCTCTCCGTTGACGATTGGTCGAAGTTTCGCGCCCAACGATTGCACGTCGAGACGGTTGATGAACTGCACGAATCAGTGGCCTTGACTGTCGAGACTATCAGTGACTCCTGTTGAAAGCAGCCGCGGATGAATATCCGCGGGCGCCCGCACATATTCATGTGCGGCTAAGATCATCCGATTTCGCCGCGGCCCAGCGATCGGCTTCGGGAACCTCTCGACCGCATTCCGGACACGTTACGCCACGAAGCTGATACAGCAGATAGCCGCAGGTGCAGCGCGGCTCCTGGATCTCAATGAGCAATGCGAATCCGCATTCACTGCACCGCACAACCCCGGTCGGTAGCTGTTGCTCTGCGTGACATCGCGGGCAGGAGAACTCCAGCACCACTTTCGTTGCAATCGATTCGGATGTTTGAGGCCGAGGCTTGGCGAAACTTCGAGCGAGCATCGGCACAATGAACGCGCCGATGACCGTGAGCAATCCCCAAGTCGTTGTAACGATGCCGACGTAAACCCCATATGGAAACCACCACTCGGTCCAAAGCATCATCAGGCTGACCACTACGATCCCTACGAGCGACACGACGATCGCCCGTGCCGCCAGACGCACGAGAGTGTATCTCGTCTCAACGATCAACAAATGCCCGATGAACATCATCCCCACGACGACCATCGTCAATGAGCTGCCGATTTTGATATAGATGTCAGCGTGTAATGACATCTGAAGCGTCGAACTCCAAGAGATGACAAGCCAAAAGCCACTGGTTACAAGCAAGAGCCCCAGCATCACGCGTATGTAGCGGACAAGACGCCCGGTCTGGTGGATCATGGCCCCCATCAGTCCAATGCAGCCGCAAAACAGAACGATCGTCGGCGTCACTACGAGGCGCATGGTGATCTCTTCATCGTTGAACCCTTCGATCAGCACGGCAATCACAACGCAGATACAACCGAAAACCAATGCCGCAATGAGCACCCCAAGAAAAAATCTCCGCAGGAAGATTGACTCTCTTGAAGGCGATTCGGTCATGGCACAATCACCTTGATGCGCAGGCTGCAACGCTTGCACGCGTCGCCTCCGGTCAATAGGGGTTGACGTAAGCCGCATCGTGGGCAAGTGGCGCTCATCTGAAGGCGGATGACTTCTTCATCAGCATCACATTCATACTGCCTGTAGCCGCCGATCAGCATCGTAGAGATAAGACCGAACGTGCCGATCGTCGCAGCGATCAACACTATCTTGATCAAAGTTTCATCATACTGCCCCGGCGGATCGTCGTACCACAGCATCAGCGGGGTCGTTATTGCGAACAGCGAAATACTGATGATCGTGATCGTTCGAACGACCAACCCGATGCGACTGGTCAGGCGACGGTGCGTGAGCAACGCGGTAACCGCACAGAAGAGGGACCATGACGTTGGTATCATCATCGCGTTGGTCCACATCCGTTCTAATGGAGAAGGAAGCGACGGGTATAACCACACGAGTCCGATCCATCCACCGGCACTGAATATCGATGCGGCGATACCGGTCCATAGAAGCGAGCGCAGACGTCCGCGTTCCATCGTCAGGGCGCACGCCAGTGCCATTGCTGAGAATATCGCGCTCAAGAACGCCGCGAAAATCAAGACCTCCCAGCCGGCGGTCATCCAAAAAAGACTGATCCGAGAGACTACTAAGAGCGCAATCCCGCAAAGCAGCGTGATGAGGAAGATCCATTTGAATATTGTGCTCAGCCGCATTTTCGTGAGGTATCCGGTTGCCCGATGCCGGCATACTACCGGAGGGTTTGATCGGGAGATTCATCGCCTTGCCGTGCAATCTCGTCGGTAGCATCCGCCGCCCAGCGATCGGCTTCGGGAACTTCGCGACCACATTCAGGGCAGCGCTCGCTTTCCAATCGGTACAGTTGATAACCGCAGGTGCATCGCGACTCTTCGACTTCGATGGTGATCCGCAAGCCACAGTTGGCGCACTTGTCGGGTCCTGTTCGCATCTGTTGCTGGGTCTTGCAGCGCGGGCACGTGAGCGTCACCCAGACCTTCATCGGAAGCGACTCGACCGCGGACTTGCGTTGTAGCTTTTCAATAAGTGCGAGGATGGGCGTAACAACCGTACCGCACGAAGCAAGAATCGCCAGGACGCCGGTCATTCGTTCCCACCAATCTCGCCATCCGTGATAGAAAGGATCGATGAAGTCCCACAGCAGCGCGAGCGACCACGACACCAACGCCGCGCCGATGCAGATCGTTATCAACCGCACTCGTACATACCACACACGATCCAAGCGCACTTGTAGCAAAACTGCGCCCCATAGGTTCCAACCAAACCGACTCGCGAAGGTTGCGAACAGCTTAACCACCCCCCAATCATCGAATTGGAACCAAGCGACGCTGGAGGTGAACAGCGCCAATAACGTCGCGAGCACAACTGCCAAGGCTCGCGCGCCG
>CBDUST010000261.1:0-6674 GCA_965369945.1 uncultured bacterium
TGGAGTACGGCTACGATTTCACCGCCACCAGCTACCACATTCTGACCATTGATGGATCCCTGGGACGCGATACGCTGGGTAGCGCTCAATAAACGACTGCGACGTTGTGACGGAACAGTCTGAAGATTCACCGCCGGCGCGGATCACCCTTTGGGGCGGTCCGCGCCGGCGGTCGTTTTGGTCGCCCGCTTGAAAGGCCCATTCGCCACGGCTAAACTGCCCGACTTGCCCTCGTTGGGAGGGCGGGTCAGCAGCGCGGTCGTGGGCCGTGCCTGCTCATTGCGTTCGTGTTCTTTATCTTCTTGAGATTGCGGGTCGTCGTTTGGGGATCAGACCTGACCCGCTGGAAGCGCCCTTTGCGGTTCGGTACCCGGCTTCGGCCGGCCCCACTGACCGGCCCGCCGGTGTCGCTGCATGAGGTATGGTTATGGCATCACTTGTCAGGGATCTAATCGGAGCTGGAATTCACTTCGGTCAGCGTCGCAGCAACTGGAACCCGAAGATGAAGCCGTATCTCTTCGGCGTTCGTCACCGAATTCACATCATTGATATTCGACAAACCCTCCGTGGGCTGTTGCTAGGCAAGAAATTTGTCCAACGCATTGTCTCGGAGGGCAAGGATGTCTGTTTCGTTGGCACGAAGCGACAGGCCCGTGCAGCCGTGGAGAAGTACGCCATTGAGGTCAGTATGCCCTACGTCGTCGAGCGCTGGCTGGGCGGCACGCTGACCAATCAACGGACGATCCGTGAGCGCCTCAAGCGACTGGAGGAGCTGGAGCAACTCGTCGAGTCCGGTGAGATCGAAAACTACTCCAAGAAAATGACCTCGCAGCTCCTGCGAGAGAAGCGCAAGATCACTCGCAACCTCCAGGGCGTTCGCAACATGAGCAAACTGCCCGGAGCCCTGGTGGTCATCGATGTTGCGCGAGAGGTCAACGCGCTGCGAGAGGCACGTGGATTGGTGATTCCCACGATCGCGCTAGTCGACAGCGACGGCGACCCTGATTTGGTGGACATCCCGATCCCCGGCAATGATGATTCGATGCGTTCGATCGACGTCGTAGTACGTGAGTTGTGCGAAGCGGTGAAACTGGGGAAGATGGCCCAACAACCCACCGCCGAAGACCGAGGGCAGACGCCGGAGAATGGGGACGACGCTCCTCGTCGCCGGTCATCCCGTGCGATGTTCCGCGCCGCTGACGAGCCAACTCCAGCGACTGAAGCCGAACCGGTCGTAGACGGACCGGACCAGGCTGCCGGGAGCGGTGAACCCGCGCCGACCGCATCAACCACGTCGGCTGCTGAGCCGAATCTCAAGTAACTACTGACGCTGTGGTCGGCACCGAATGGAGGTCGCCACAGACGGCATCGACGACCGGATATCGACACAACCGAAACGACGCGAGGATTGATACGATGGAAACCGTGGAAGCGAACTTCTCCGCCAAAGACGTCATGGCCCTGAGGCAGAAGACGGGCCTGGGAATGATGGACTGCAAGAAAGCGCTTGGGGCCTGCGATGGCGATATGGCTGCCGCTGAGGAGTGGCTTCGAGCAAACCTCAAGGGCAAGATGGAGAAGCGCACTGAGCGCGCTGCCGCCGAGGGACGCGTCGCGATTACCGTCGCTGGATCATCTGCCGCCATCGTTGAGCTTCGCACCGAGACTGACTTCACGGCCCGCAACGATCAATTCATCGCGGCGCTTGACGACATCGCTAAAGTAGCGCTCACCCTCGCGGCCGGTCCTATTGCCGCGAACGAAAAAATTGACAAGCTCGTCGATAACCTTCGTATCACGACCGGCGAAAACGCCAGCTTTGCCCGAGGTGAGAAGATTGAGGGCGGCGCATTCGGTAGTTACGTTCACCACAACGGTCAAAAGGCCGCCCTAATGCAGATCGAAGGCAGTGCTGACGATGAGATCCTCACCGGCATCTGCATGCACATCGTCGCGCACGTTCCGACTCCAATCGCGGTAGACGAATCGGGCGTTCCTACCGAAACGATCGATCGGATCAAGACCGAAGCGCTCCAGGAGGCGAAAGAGGCCGGCAAAAATGACGAGATCGCAGCAAAGATCGCTGAAGGCAAAGTGCGAAAGCACCTCCAGCAAACAACGCTACTCAATCAGGCGTATGTCAAAGATCCTTCAGGAAAGACGCCGGTCAAAAGCATCCTGCCTGAGGGCGTTACGATCAAGCGATTCTTGCGATACGTCGTCGGAATCGATTGACGCATCCAAGTTCAGTCATTCTTGCGTCGCCCAACGATGATCCCCTGTCGTAAGGGCACGACGACCGCTTCAAAATCTGGATCGTCCGCAACGAGACGGTTGAACGTGTCTATCGCCTCGCGTTGCTCGTGACCTACATCATCAATCGACCAAGCGCCGCCACCGAGCACGTTGTCCGCCATCACCAATCCGCCCGGTGCGATGAGCGGTCGCACGATGCGCCAGTACCGTGCGTACTCAATCTTGACGGCGTCGATGAAAACCACGTCAACAGAATCAGGCCCGAGTTCATCGACAAGTTGAGGCAAGACCTCCAACGCCGCGCCTCGACGAATCTGGACGCGGTCAGTGACGCCGGCACGCTCGAACTGCGCCTGGGCAAAATCGGCATGCGCCGGCTCCCGCTCGATCGTGATGAGGCGGCCACCGGCCTTGAGGCCGCGGGCCAGCCAGATGCCTGAATAGCCGCCGAGCGTACCCAGCTCGATCACCAATTGCCCCCGCGTCATTGAAGTGAGCATCATCAACAATCGACCGACATCGGCGCTGACCGCGATGTTCGGCAGTCCGGCCTTGACCGCCTCATCCATCAGTCCAGCCAGATGCGCATCTTGCCGGCCGAAGATTTCGCGCGAATATTGTTGAATATAGTCCCAGCGATCGTCGTTCGTGCCCATACGAGGTACTGTACCGCAACGAACCGAGCGCTTGATCGGTTTCCGAACACCAGAGGAGATATGGACATGCGAAGTACCCTATTAAGAGGCACGGCACTTGTTTGCGCAATGGCGTTGATTAGCGTTGTGCAGGTCGCCTGCAGCTCGACCGAGAGCACGACGTCGCAGCCGGAGATGACCACCCAAGTCTCGCCGGGCGCGCTCGCACTGTGTACGAACTGCGGACAATTCAAGGGATCAGCCGAATGCTGCCAAGCTGATCAGGTCACATGCGCCGGATGCGGGTTGGCGAAAGGTTCGCCCGGATGTTGCCGCATCGAAAAAGGGTCAGCCGAGCCGGCCGCGGTGTGCCTTTCCTGCGGACACATCAAGGGCGACGCGATGTGCTGTCAGCCCGGTCAGGTCAAGTGCGAAGCCTGTGGACTAGTCAAGGGCTCTGCTGGGTGCTGTAAGATTCCCGACTCGCAGCGCTAATCCGACGTCGCTACTGACACGGCTTCCTAGATCACGATCCGTACCGGAGAAGTTGCGGCACGGTTGTCAACTTCGCTTCGCTATCGATTGCGCTGATCGATGCGATGGATGTTGCGTTCCTATCTGGCCTCCGTCGAGTCGCTCCGAATAGCGAGCATGATGTTGCAGCCTCGATCGACAGCCGTACTCTTCATGCGCGCCGCTGTCGTAGTACTCAGTCGCATATCAGCCGATGGCACCGTGGCCGGCGGCGCTGACCTGCTCATCCTGTTGGCCAATAGGACCTAAGACACGTCAGGCGTCCTTGGCCTCACCTCCCACTGTTTCAAAAACCCTACTGAAACCCTAATGCGGGGCGGCAGCCCGGGGTTTCCTTCGATATCTGCGTGAATAGGAAATTGAGGCTTGCCCTCTTCCGCTTCACTCGGCACAATGGGGCCACCTCAGATCGACCCACCATTGGAAGGAGGATGGCTATGCGATCTCACTGGAGGAATGCAGTTGTTCTTTTCGCTTCGTTCCTTCTAACTGCAGCTGCGATAGCCGGCGCACCAAACGGGGGCATTCTTCGCGTCGATGATGACGCTCCGCCCGGCGGAGATGGGCTGACCTGGGACACGGCCTACCGCTTCCTGCAAGATGCGCTCGCTAACGCTTCCGGCGGCGGCATCAGCGAGATTCGCGTCGCGCAAGGTACCTACAAGCCTGACGAAGACGAAGCCAACCCCGACGGCACCGGCAATCGCCTCGCTACGTACCAGCTCATAAACAACGTACCCCTCGTAGGCGGCTTCGCAGGTTTGAGCGCTGACAATCCTGATGATCAAGATGCCGACTTATATGGAACCTACTTAAGCGGTGACCTCAATGGCGACGGCAAGACCAACGACGACAACAGCGAACATGTAGTGACGGTCTCGGGAGCTGGTGGAACGTACGTTATTAGGGGGATGCGCATAGTACGTGGCTTGGCAAACGGAAGCGTTAGGCGCGGAGCCGGTATACGTACCGGTAACTCAAACCTAGTGTTACAAGAATGCTTGCTAGCCGACAATATCGCTTTTGAGGGCGGTGGTCTCTCAAGCGTTGGAGGCAACATAAGCCTCATTGGATGTACAACCTCGTCTAATCGAACCGTACAACTTGGTGGAGGACTCTATCTGGTCAACTCCGACGTCGAGATCGTTGATTGCCTGTTCGAGAAAAACCTGCCAACACAAGGATCCGTTCCGGGAGGCGGTATTTATGCACTTGACTCGGATCTGCTGCTTAACGCGAGCAGCTTTGTCAACAACGAAGCGGAGTCGGGGGGTGGCATCTACTTCGATGGTGATACAAGCACGTTAAGTGTGACAGGCTGTGAGTTCATGAACAACTCTTGCCAGAACGGTAGTGGTGGCGCGATGTATCACTGGTCAGGGGACGCTACAGTGATTGATTCCACATTCAACGGCAACCAGTGCGGACAGAACGGCGGATCGATATATCAGCACCATGATGGTGTCTTGAGCGTGACGGGAAGCACTTTTACCAACCATGCATGCAGCGACTCGGGAGGAGCAATCTTCACCTCTCAACTCTCAAACGCAACAATCACAAATTCCGATTTTACGAACAATGCCAGTGGTGAGGGTCAATCGGATGGTGGTGGAGCCATTTCGCTAGCCAGCGGAGTTATTGAGGGATGTTCATTCATTGACAATAACTCGAGGTCTGGAGGGGGTATTGAATTCGATTCTAGTGTCGGCTTTGGTACTCTGTCGAATTGTGTTTTTTCTGGTAATCAAGCTAATAGAGGAGGAGGAATTTTTATTGCCGGCGGGAGCTTTGGACCTTACTTAGTCACTGGTTGTACGATTGAGTCTAACTCTGGTCAATTTAACCTGTTCGGTGCGGGCATCTTTATAGAAAACCAGAATAGCTTTACAACAATCGTCAACTCTTACATTCGAGGCAACGCAGCTATACTAAGAGGTGGCGCATTGCTGGCAGAAGGAGGCATACTAAATATTGTAAACTGTGAAGTCTCAGCAAACAGAAGCATACTAGAAGAAGGTGGCGGCATTCTGCTTCTCGGTACCGAAGCTTTTCTTATAAATACCACAATTGTCGACAATCATGCCCTTGCTGGAATCGGCGGCGGATTGGCATTCTTCCCGGGTAGCGAAGGATCTGTGAAGGTCGCTAACTCAATCCTATGGGCTAATAGTGATACCGAAGGTGATGGCGAGTCAGCCCAGATCAGAATTGAAGGTGGTCCGGCCGTCGTCGATTACAGCTGCATACAAGGATTAACCGGCTCGCTGGGTGGAGTGGGCAACATCGCAGAGAATCCTCTCTTTGTGGATCCGTCCGATGACGACTACCGCCTTTCGCCAGACTCACCCGTGATCGATGCCGCCGACAACACAGCTGTGCCGGAGGGCGTTGTGACCGATCTTGACGGCAATCCGCGATTTGTCGATGATCCAAATACCAGAGACACGGGAAACGGCGATCCGCCAATTGTCGATATGGGCGCGTACGAATTCCAAGGCACTGGAATCATCGAGGCATCCCTCGACATCAAACCGGGAGCGTGCCCCAACTCCTTCAACCGGAATAGCCACGGCATGCTGCCAGCGGCAATCCTCGGCAGCGATGACTTCGACGCCGCGCAAATCGACATCGCTTCGATAACACTTTTACGCGCTGACGGCATCGGTGGCAGCGTTGCTCCGAACGAAGGTCCGCTTGGACCTCATTCGGTGCTTGATGATGTCGGCACACCGTTTGGCGGTGAGCCGTGTGACTGTCACGCGCTTGGCGGCGACGGTTTGATCGACTTGGTCATGCACTTCAGCTCGACGGAGCTTGTCGAAGCGCTTGAGCTGAACGATCTGCCGGCAGACGCCCAAGTGCCACTCATCGTGACCGGCGAGTTGATCGACGGCAGCCCCTTTACCGCCACGGACTGCATTCGACTCGTGCCGATCGGCGACATGAACGGCGACGGCGATGTCGGATCACTGGACCTGATAATCCTGCTCGATTCGTTCGGGTCGTGTGCCGAGTGTGTTGACTGCCCGATGGACCTCGATGGCGACTGCACCATCGGTGCGGGTGACCTGCTCGTTCTGTTGGCCAATTGGGGTTAGGAAGAACACACAGAGGCGGAGTCGGATGGCGATCTATGGGGCGGGCCCCTGACCGGCGTCGAGCGTTCTGCGCCCCATGCCGGCCTTCTGCTCATAACGCCCATCGCCGGCACGCACGTATTTCGTGAAGCCGAGACGATCGACATTGACG